>NZ_JBFAXI010000039.1:0-77262 GCF_040680735.1 Streptomyces sp. NPDC051987
AACAACCCCCACAACCACAAAACCACTTTTAATGATGTTGTGGGTTTTTTCTATTGTTGGTCTTGTGACTGGGGGGCAGACGTGTGCTCGCCCGCCCCCCCCTCCTCGGTGCGTCACCGACCGCTCACTCGGGCGAGCCGCCCGCTTCGAGAAACCGCCGGTGGACGAGGTCCAGCAGGACCGCGTAGGCGTGCTGCGCGCGGGCGACCTCCAGGTCGGCGCCCGTGGCCGCCTCGCCGAGCCGTTCGGTCCGCCGCATCAGCTCCTGGAGCTCCGCCAGGACGTCTGCCCGCGCCGGCTTGAAGATCCCGCTCTCCACGAACCGGATCACCGTCGTGACGTACTCGTCGGCGCCTGCCAGATCGCTGTGCGCGAGCATCAGTTCCCTGGTCGAACCGCTCCGGGAACGGCGTACGACGCCACAGCAGGTAGGCGTCCATGAGACTCAGCACCGTGCGGACCTCGCCGACCCGGGCGTCGGCCGGTGCCCGGTGCCGAGGGGCTCGGCTACTTGAGGATCTGGAGCAGCCGGTCCGCCAGGATCGCCGCCGAATGGGGGTTCTGGCCGGTGATCAGATTGCGGTCCTCGACCATGTAGGGCTCCCAGATCGGGCCGCGGCTGAAGTCGATGCCGACCTTGTCCTTCAGCTCCGTCTCCAGCAGCCACGGTGCCCGGGGAGCCAGGCCGACGCCCGCTTCCTCCTCGTCGGTGAAGCAGGTGACGCGGTACCCCTCGAAGGGCGACTTCCCGTGGATCCTGGTGGCGAGGATCGCGGCGGGAGCGTGGCACACGATCGCCAGCGGCCTGCCCGAGGCGAGCTGCGCGGTCAGCAGGCGGCCGCAGTCGGCGTCGAACGCCAGGTCCGCCATCGGGCCGTGGCCGCCGGGCAGGTACACCGCGTCGTAGTCCTCCAGGCGGACGTCGGAGAGCTGCAGGGGCCGCCGCAGGACCTCGGCGGAGCGGATGATCTCCTCCAGTTCGAGGGCCATCTCCTCGCCGCCCGCCATCGACGGGCGCAGGCTCATCATGTCGACGCTCGGGACCACGCCGCCGGGCGTCGCCACCACGACCTCGTGACCGGTCTCGGTGATCTTCTTGTACGGCATCGCGAACTCTTCGGCCCAGTAGCCGGTCGCGTGTCTGGTGCCGTCCTTCAGCACCCAGTAGGTGGCCCCGCTGACGATGAAGAGCACTTTCGCCATCGCACTCGGTCTCCTTCCCCCCGAGCCGGCTTGTGGAGGGAACACAGCCGTTCCAGCGTAGGCGCATCAGGGACGCAGTGCCCGCAGCAGCAGGTCGGCCAGGTGGTCGGCGACCTCCTGGGGGGTCATGGGGCCGTCGGGGCGGTACCAGGTCGACAGGTGGTGGACCGAGCCGAAGTGGTAGTCGACGACGAGGTCGGCCGGGGTCGCGGTGGAGAAGACCCCCGTCCGCTGGCCCTCCTCGACCAGCGCGCGGAAGCGTTCGTGGTAGCGACGGCGCTCGGCGCGCACCTGCTTGTTCTTCTCCGGGCTCAGGTGGTGCATGGAGCGGAAGAAGATCATGGCGTCGTCGAGGTTCTCGATGGTCGTGACGACCACGTCCGCCGCCGCGCCGCGCAGCCGCTTCTCGATCGGCTCGTCCGCGTTCGCGAAGGCGTCGAGCCGCTCCTGCTGGACGCGCAGCACGCGCGCGTACACCTCGTGCAGGAGGTCGTCCTTGGAGCCGAAGTAGTGGTACAGCGCCCCCTTGGTGACGCCGGCCGCCTCCACGATCTCCTGCACGGAGGTCCGGTCGTACCCCTGCTCCGCGAAGAGCCGGGTGGCGGCGGCGAGAAGCCGCTGCGGAACAGGAGCCCCGTCTCCGTCCGTCGTCCTGGGCACTGCCGCCACCTGCCTTTCTCGAAACTGCTACCTCTGTTGCGGTCGGGAACGCAGTTCCCGTCGGAGGATCTTCCCACTTGCCGTCTTCGGCAGGTCGGGCAGGATCTCCACCTGGCGCGGATATTTGTAGGCCGCCAGCCTCTCCTTGCAATAGAGGGCGAGATCGTCCGGATCGGTTGCGGTTCCCGGTCGAAGACTGATGTAGGCCTTGACGGTCTCGCCGCGGTACCCGTCCGGGACCCCGACCACGGCCGCCTCGCGTACCGCCGGGTGGGTGTACAGGACGTCCTCGACCTCGCGCGGCCAGACCTTGAACCCGGACGCGTTGATCATGTCCTTCTTGCGGTCGACGACGTACAGCCAGCCCTGCGGGTCCATGAACCCGATGTCGCCGGTGCGCAGTTCGCCGTCCGGGAAGGTCTCGGCGGTCGCCTCGGGCCGCCGCCAGTACCCGGGCACCACCTGCGGCCCCCGTACGGCGATCTCGCCCTGCTCGCCGAAGGGCACCTCCCGGCCCTGGTCGTCGATGATCCGGACGATCGTGTCCGGCCCCGGCAGCCCGACCGCGAGGGTCCCGGAGACCGGGTCCACGGGCGCCTCCAGGCCCGGCGGCACGGAGGCGCACGGCGCGGTGCACTCGGTCAGCCCGTAGCCGTTGCGGATGTACGGCCCGAAGCCCGCGCGGAACTTCTCCACCAGGGCCGGCGGCAGCGGCGCTCCGCCGGACGAGATGGTGACGAAGGAGGCGAAGTGCTCCGGGGTGGCGTCCGGGTGGGCGGCCAGGGCCATGAAGGCGGTGGACGGCCCCACCGTGTACTGCGGGCGGTGCTCGGCGAACGCCTCCAGCACCAGGCCCGGCTCGAAGCGGTACGTGAGCACGAGCGTGCCCACGCTGGTGAGGCAGGCGCACAGCTGGCAGACCATGCCGGTGATGTGGAAGAGGGGCGCGAGGGCGTAGTAGACCGGCGCGTCGGGCAGCCCGAGCCCGGTCCGCTGCCGCTCCGCGTTGTACATGATGTTGCCGTGCAGGTTGGTGGCACCCTTGGGGGCGCCGCTGGTCCCCGAGGTGTAGCTGATCAGCGCGATGTCGGACGGCTCCGGCTCCCGCCCCTCGGGCGCCCTGCCGCCCTGCCGCGCGACGGCGACCAGGTCCTCGGCGTCGGCGGCCTGCGGCAGCCGCTCGAAGCCCAGCACGCGCGGGTCGTCCCGGGTCTGGAAGTCCAGCTCGCTCGCGGTGAGCACGATCCGCACCGGGGAGTCGGCGGCGGTGTCCCGCAGGTAGGACTCCCAGGCCCGCTGCGAGCAGACCAGCGCGGTCACCTCCGCGTCCCGCAGGACGTGGGCGACCTCCCCCGACTTGTACATCGGGTTGACCGGCACGACGGTCGCGCCCGCCTTCCAGGCGCCGAGCAGCGCCAGCACGAAGTGCGGCGAGTTCTGCAGGACGACGGCGACCCGGTCGCCGCGCTCCAGACCGCGCCCGGCGAGGTGCGCGGCGACGGAGTCGCTCAGCTCGTCGACCTCGCGGAAGCTGAGGCGGGCGTCGAAGTAGGCGAGGCAGGTGCGGTCGGGCGCCTCGGCCACGGCCGCGCGCAGGGCGCGTACCAGCGAGGCGGGCGGGTCGACCGGCCCGCGCTGGGCCTCGTCGAGCAGCGCCACCCAGGGCCGGGCGGCGTAGCCGGACTCGGTCCGCGGCCGGGTCACCGGGTGGCCTCCCACTTCTGCTGGATGTGGTTCATGTTCGTCAGCCAGCGGTCCGGGTCGGTGGCCCGCGCCTGGTAGTAACCGGCGACCTCGGGGTGCGGCAGGATCAGGAACCGGTCCTCCGCCATCCCCTTGAACAGCGCGTCCGCGACGGCTTCCGGCTCGATCGCGGTCGGCTGGAGCACGATGTCGCCCGCGCTGCCGGTGGCGGCGAGCATGTCGGTACGGACGCCCTGCGGACAGATGGCGTGCACCTTGAGGCCGCGGTGCCGGTACGTCAGCGACAGCCACTCGGCGAAGGCGTAGGCGGCGTGCTTGGTGACGCTGTAGGGCGCGGCTCCGATCATGGTGAGCAGTCCGGCGGCGGACACGGTGGACACGAACCGCCCGCTCCCCCGCTCCAGCCACTCCGGCACCAGCTCCTGCGCGGCCCGTACGTGCGCCATGACGTTGACGTCCCAGGCGGACTCCCACACGGCCGCGGCGGCCGCCTCGGACCCGCCCGAGCCGAGCCCGGCGTTGGCGCAGTAGACGTCGACGCTCCCGCCGAGCGCGTCCCGGGCGGCGCCGACGACGCCGGACGCGTCCCCGGGCAGCGCGATCCCGCCGATCTCGGCGGCGACGGCGGCCGCCTTCTCCCCGTCCAGGTCGTTCACGACGACGCGAGCGCCTTCGGCGGCGAACCGGCGGGCGAGAGCCGCCCCGATGCCTCCTCCCGCCCCGGTGACCACGACTCGGGCATCTTGCACGGCTCCCACCATCGGTCTCCTTCGACACGACGCGACCAGTCTGGCCGTCAGCACCGACACACTAACCGGTCGGTATGTTCCAGCAAAGGCCCCACCGAAACACGCCTCCAAGGGGCCGCGGAAAACGCACCCCACTGTCCGACACGCGACCACCGCACCCGCCCAGGGACGCGGGGAACTGCGCGAGCGGCCACACCCGGCCCGCACCCGGACAACGGCGAAGGCCCCCTGAACCGAAAGCCTCCGCTGTCCGACACGCGACCACCGCACCCGCCCAGGGGCGCGGGGAACTGCGCGAGCGGCCACACTCGACGTGCACCCGGACGATCACGGAGGCCCCCCCACATGCGCCCGTCCAGACGAAGTCTGCTCACCGCCGCCACGGCGGCAACGGCAGCGGCGGTGACAGCCGTACCCGCGGCCACCCCAGCCGACCCCCACGGCCGGCTCAGAACCGGCTTCGACCGCCTCTCCGCCGACGGCTACGCCCTCCTCGCCGCCCAGAAGGTCGGCATCGTCACCAACCCCACCGGCATCACCCCCGACGCCCGCCACATCGTCGACGTCATGCACGCCGACCCCCGCGTGCACCTCACCGCCGTCTTCGGCCCCGAGCACGGCTTCCGCGGCACCGCCCAGGCCGGCGGCTCACAGGGCCGCTACGACGACCCGGCGACCGGCCTCCCCGTATACGACACGTACCTCAAGAGCGGCCGGCCCCTCGCCGACGTGTTCACCGCCTCCGGCGTGGACACCGTCGTCTTCGACATCCAGGACGTCGGCGCCCGTTTCTACACGTACATCTGGACGCTCTACGACTGCATGGAGGCCGCCCGGCTGGCCGGCAAGCGCGTCGTCGTCCTCGACCGCCCCAACCCGGTGACCGGCCGCACGGCCGAAGGCCCCGTCCTGCACCGCGAGTTCGCCAGTTTCGTCGGCCGGCAGCCGATCGCGCAGGCGCACGGGATGACGGTCGCCGAGCTCGCGCGGCTGTTCAACGCGGAGTTCCTGGGCACACCCGTCGCCCTGGACGTCGTACCGATGACGGGCTGGAGCCGCGCACGCTTCTACGACGCCTCCGGCCTGCCGTGGGTGCCGCCGAGCCCCAACATGCCCACCCCGGACACCGCCCTGGTCTACTCGGGAACGTGTCTCTTCGAGGGCACCAACCTCTCGGAGGGCCGCGGCACCACCCGCCCCTTCGAACTGCTGGGCGCGGAGGGCATCGACGCGCGCTGGGCCGCCGCCGCCGACGAACTGGCGCTTCCGGGCGTGCGGTTCCGGGAGGCGTACTTCACGCCCACCTTCTCCAAGTTCCAGGGCAGCACCGTCGGCGGCGTGCAGATCCATGTGCACGACCGCGACGCCTACGACCCCGTGCGCACCGGGATCGGCCTGCTGGTCACCGCGAAGAAGGTGTGGAGCGGCTTCGCCTGGCGCCCGGACGACTGGATCGACAGCCTCACCGGCTCCGCGCGCGTGCGCACGATGATCGACACGGGCGCGGGCCCGGACGAGGTCGTCGACGCCTGGCAGGACGAACTCGCCGCTTTCCGCCGGATCCGAAAGGATTTTCTCCTCTACAGGTGAGGCGCGTGGTATGGCCAATCTTGCACCGTGGCAGGACGATGCGCGCACATCGCACCGGTTTCGGGGACGAGGAGCCCGGCATGGCGGATCCTGGGATGAGCGTGACTCCCTACTGGGAGCTGACCTTCGACGCGGACGGGGACCCGGACGTCGCCGAACGCGACAGGCTGCTGGCCGAGATCGGCGGCCACGGCCTCCACGACCTGATCGTCTTCGCGCACGGCTGGAACAACGACCGGTCGGGCGCGACCCGCCTGTACCGGCGGTTCTTCGCACCGATCCCGAAGCTCGCGCCGCGGGCGCGGATCGGGTACGCGGGGGTGATCTGGCCGTCGATGCGGTTCTGCGACGAGCCGATCCCCGACTTCCCCAAGTCGGTGGTGGCCACGGAGGCGGAGGAGACCCGGGCCCCCGTGCTCGACAAGGACACCCGGAACGCGCTCCTGGAGACGTTTCCGGGGCGGGCCACCGTGGTCGACCAGCTCGCGCGGATGCTGGAGCAGCGCCCGGCGGGCGAACTGGTGGAGTTCGGGCGCCTGGTACGACTGCTGGTCGAGGTCCTCCCCGGCGGGCCCCAGCCGCTGTTCGCGGCGGACACACTCGCGGAGGGCGTCCCGCAGGGCGAACCCGTGCTGTTCGGCGGGGACACGACCGCCCTGTGCGAGGAGTTCGCGGCGGCACTGGCCGGTCTCCAAGGGGACGGCTGCGCGGCCGGGTTCACGGTGCCGAACCCCTGGGACGGTGCCAAGGAGCTGCTGCGGCAGGCGACCTACTACGCGATGAAGCGGCGCGCGGGGACCGTCGGGGAGCGCGGGCTCGGGCCGGTGATCGGGCGGCTGGCCGAGGCGGCGCCGGACGTGCGGGTGCATCTGGTCGGGCACAGCTTCGGCGGCCGGCTGGTGTCGTTCGCGCTGCGCGGGCTGCCGGACGGGGTGCGCACGGTGAAGTCCGTGACCCTGCTGCAAGGTGCTTTCTCGCACTACGCGTTCGCCGCCCGGCTGCCGCACGACCCGCGCGCCGGCGGGGTGCTGCAGGGACAGCAGAACCGGATCGACGGCCCGTTGGTGTGCTGCTACTCGCACTTCGACGAGGCGCTCGGCACGCTGTATCCGCTGGCCTCGCGGATGGCGGACGACTGCGAGTCGGCGCTGGGCGAGGACGTGGGGCGGGCGCTGGGCGACCAGTGGGGCGCGATGGGCCACGACGGCGTCCAGGAGGTGCCGGGCACCCGGTCGCTGGACCTGGCCGGGGCGCTGCGCGGTCCGCTCGCCGCGCCGGGCTGCGTGAACGTCGACGCGGCGGCGGTGGTGTGCAGGGGCGGCCCGCCGTCCGGGGCGCACAGCGACATCGTGCACCCCGAACTGGCCCGGGTGGTGCTGGCGGCGGGACACATCGCGTGACCCCGCCGCCGTCGGGCATCAGCCCACCGGTGTACGGCTCACCGGTGTCCGGCTCACTGGTGTCCGGCTCACTGGTGTCCGGCTCACCGGTGTGACGTGAACTCCACGACCTGCTGGAAGGTCGGCCGGTTCTGCCAGCTGATGTTGTAGTGCTTGATGCCGCCCAGGGTGCGCTGCACGATCGAGTCGGCGCACCACTGGTCGCCGGCCGAGCACAGCGAGTCCCCGGGGTAGACGGTGGACGCGCTGGTGCCGGCCGCCGTCTTCAGGGTGCTGATGAGGATGTCCCGGCAGGCGCTGAGGCTGCCGCCGCCGCAGTACTGCTCGGCGAGCGGCCCCGACACGGTCTGCCCGAGCACCGATCGGATGTCCTTGTCGACATAACTCCACCAGCCGTACTGGAAGGAGCTACCGGCATGCGCACCGGTCGGTCCGTGGGCGGCCGAGGGGGTCTCGTCTATGTACAGGTTGTTGGTGAACGCGGTGTACAGGTCGTCACCGAGGCCGGGCTGGAACTCGGCCTTCACCAGCAGCGGCCACCAGGCGTCCAGGATCCGGACGGCGTCGGCGTTGGCGTACGTCTTCGAGCCCGCCGAGGTCTCCGTGCGCTTGCCGCCCGCGGTCAGCCAGGTCTGGAGCTTGGTGACGGCCGCGGCGGCCGTGGAGTCGGTCACCGTACTGCTGTTGATCACCTTCAGCAGGTCGGGCAGCACGTCCTCGGCGCGCAGGTCGGTGAGCGCCGCGTCCGCCATGGCCTTGACCAGCGCGGAGCGGGTCACGCCCCCGGCGGCGACCAGTTTCCTGACCCGGTCGTTCAGCAGGTTGCCCCGGTGGACCGAACCGTCGCCCCAGCTCGCGGTCGTGTAGTTCAGCGCCTGCTTGTTGTTCCAGGAGATGTAGTAGTCCTGGTCGATCGACTGGGGGTGCTGGGCGGCCGGGGTGTAGTCGGCCGTGTTGGTGGCCGGGTCCCAGTTCTGCCACTCGTAGGCGGCCTGGCCCCAGACCGGGAACTCGGGGTCGACCCCGCTCGCCCGCACCGGGTTGTTGCCGCTGTTGTAGTACGCGGTGTGCGAGGAGTCGGCGTAGAACCAGTTGAAGGTGTAGTTGATGTGCTGGACCGCGCTCTGGAAGGTCTGCGGGCTCTTCACGTAGTCGGGGTCGTTGAGCATCTGGAAGCCGATGATCGAGTCGGCCTCGTGCATGTAGGAGGATCTCAGGGTGGTGTAGGCGACCTTCTTCCCGCCCACCGTGGCCCGGTACTCGACCGGTCCGTACTTGGTCTTCCAGACCTTCATGGTGTACGACCCGGCGGCCGTGCCGTCGGCCGTGGTCGGCTTCCAGGAGTTGGTCTGCTCGACCTCGTCCATGGCCGTGCAGGTGCCGTGGAACAGGTAGTGGTAGTCGTCCTGGCAGAGTTCGACCGCGTAGGAGTCGATGATGTCCTGCCCGGAGGTGGTCGCGGACCACGCGTAGTCCTGGCCTCGGCCCAGTTCGACGTACATGCTCAGACCGGCGAAGGACGCGCCACGGGCGCTGATGCCCGGCCCCTGGATCTCCTGGAGCATGAGGAGCTGCGGGGCGAAGTAGCCGGTCTGCGGTCCGAACACGGCGATCGGGTGACCGCTCGCGGTGTACTTGCCGCTGACGACGAGGGCGTTGGACATGCCGCGCCTGGCCGAGCTGAGCGCGGTCCTGGTCGCCGCGGCGGAGGCGGCGCTGGCGCTCTGGTTCGCTCCGGTGCCGGTGGCGTTGTAGACCAGCGGTTCGGTCTTCACCGACCCGGCGTCCGGCAGCGCCTCGCCCTGCGGGTCGGCGGGCTTGGTGCCGTAGGGGAAGCTCTCGCCGTTGTGCACGGTGAGCACGGCCTCGGGGTCGTTGCGTTCGCGGAACGACTCCCAGACCTTGGTGCCCTCGGTCACGCCGTACTTCTCCTGGGCGGCGAGCAGCGAGATGGCGTTGTTGACCTCGCCACCGCCGCCGGAGCCGAACAGCGCGCCGATCACGGAGGCCAGTGCCACCAGGTCGGTGATCTTGAAGTGGTCGATCGTGCCGGCGTTGGTGATCGAGTCCTTGTGCCCGGTCAGCACGTACTCGCCCGGGAAGTAGCGGCCGCTGTCGGAGGCGTCGATGTAGGAGTTGATGCCGTCGAGGTAGGCGTTGGCGTCGGCGAGGGCCTGCTGGCCGCGGGCGCCGTTGTTGGCGACGGCGTTGTCGATCTGCGCCTGGAGGTCGGCCTCGGAGTAGGGGGCGTTGCGGTAGAACTCCTGTTCAAGGCCCTGGTTGGAGGCGGCGCCCCCGGCGAAGGTGGTGAGCTGGCCTCGGCCCACGTGCCGGAACACGTCCATCAGCCACAGCCGGTCCTCAGCGGCGGCATACCCGGCGCCGAACTCCGTGCCGTATCTGGTGGTACCGGTGATGTGAGGCACCCCGGTCGCCTTGTCGCGCACGATGGTGACGTCGCTGCGGCCGGCCGGGCTCTCCGTGGAGGCGACTTGACCGGACGGAACCCCGAACGACGAGTCGTTGAAGAAGGTGTTGATCTTCGCGTCGGTGAGGGTGGAGTAGCCCGTGGCCAGGTTGTTGTAGAGGCCGAGCTGGTCCTCGGCGTGGCTGGGCTGAGTGCCGAAGACCTGGTTGAGCAGGATCTGGGCGAGGGTGGCGTTGCCGTTCTCACCGGGCGGCAGGATGTCGGAACACTGGCCGCCGCAGTAGTCGTTGGAGGCCGCGGCCGCCGCCGGGGTCGCCTGGACGAGCGGGGAGAGCAGTCCGGCGACGAGCACGCATACGGATGCGGCTTTCAGGAACCCGGGGAGCTTGCGGGGAGTTCTCAGCTTGTCGAACAACGCGTGATGTCTGGTGCGCCGTGGCATGGCGGCTCCTCAACGACGGGGGTGGGCCGGACGTTACCGCCGGTATCCCCGAGATTGAAGATGAACATGCGTCAAGTTTTCAACTGGTCCTCCCCGTCGGCGGTGTCACCGGCCGTCGGTCAAGGCGGGCGGCCTTATGGACGGCATCGGAAATCGGATGGAGCCGATTCGCGTGTCGATACGTCTATACGGCAACGTCGCGCGAAGCCCGTGCGGCGACGCCGAAGTGACCGAAGTACAGCTGCAGGTGTGACGGAGGTGCAGGGCGATGGCCGGTTTCCGGAGTCTGGCGAGACAGGTGCGAGACCCGCGGTGCGATCTGGCGCTGCGGCGTTACTCGCTGCGCAAGTGCCTGGAGCGGTTCGCTCCTTACGGGCACCGCGCGACCTGGGACCATCTGTGCTCGCGGGCCGGGTTCGGTCCCGAGGACCGCTCTCCCGATCCGGTGCGTCTCGTGGGTGCACTGGAGGAGCTGGAGGAGGCGCGGACGGTATGGCTCGCCTATGAGAGCGAGTTCGCCGAGCGCCGCAAGAAGGAGAAGCACGACGGGCTGCGCCGCCCGGGCAGCGTGGACGACTGGCACCGGCTGACCTGGGGCGGATTCGGAGTGGCCTGGTGCGACGACCCACGGGTCCACCCCGACGAACCACTCGCCGAGGTGCTGCGACGGCTGATCGCCGCCCTGGAGCGCGAGCCGGGCACCGTCTGCCCGGTGTGCGCCGGGGAGCGCCTCATCTGGAAGTACGACCTGGACCACGAGCCCTCCGCCGGTCCGGTCTGCGCGGACTGCGGGATCCTGGTGCCGCGTCCGGTGCTCACCGCCGAGGCGCTGGCCTACGCCAGGCGCGGGCGGCTCCTCATGTCCGCCTGACCATGTGGGGGTGCGCCGGGGATGCCGCACCCCCAACTGCCGTCCGCCCGGCCGCCGTCCGTGGCGACCGGCGCCCCGTGCCCCCCCCCGGCGGCCGCCGCTCGGCGCACAGCCGCCACGCGTACCGTCCGGGCCGAGCACCTGATTTACTGTCGCGCGCGCTCCGGCCTCAGCTTGCGCCCCGCCCGTCAGCGTGCGCCCCGCACCCACCGCGTGCGCTCGGCCCTCAGCGTGCGCCTCGGCCCATCAGCGTGCGCCCTCGCCTCCCCGCGGGCGCGCTCTGGCCTCACCGCGCACGCCCCGGTCTCACCGCGTGCGCTCCGGGCGCTCCGGGAGCAGCCGGGAACCCGCCCGGCGTTCGCCGAATGCGTCGTCCGGGTTGGAGAGCACACACGTGTCCAGGGACAGACAGCCGCAGCCGATGCAGTCGGTCAGGTGATCGCGCAGGCGGTTGAGCTGCCTGATGCGCTCGTCCAGTTCCGCGCGCCAGGCCTCCGAGAGACGGGCCCAGTCCTCCCTGGTCGGCGTGCGCTCCTCGGGAAGTTCCGAGAGGGCCTCGCGGATCGTCGCGAGGGGGATCCCGACCCGCTGCGCCGCCCGGACGAAGGCGACCCGGCGCAGGGTGTCGCGGGTGTAGCGGCGCTGGTTGCCGGAGGTCCGCCGACTGCTGATGAGGCCCTTGGACTCGTAGAAGTGCAGCGCGGACACGGCGGCGCCGCTGCGCGCGGACAACTGGCCCACGGTCAGCTCGTGGATCTTCTCGGGAATCTGCGGCACCCGTCAGAGACTACCCAGCGGGCAGAAGTCGCGGTCCGTTGACAGGCGGCTCGCACCCGACCATGCTAAGCAGTTGCTTAGACATGGCAACGTGTGATCCTGTGAGTGCGAGAGGGCCGGCGACATGGCAGAACCGAGGATCTTCACCTCCCCCGACGAGCTGAAGGCGGCCGTGGGCGAGCAGCTGGGCCACACCGACTGGCTGGAGGTCGACCAGAAGCGGATCGACCTGTTCGCGGAGGCGACCGGTGACCACCAGTGGATCCACGTCGACCCGGAGAAGGCCGCCGCGGGCCCGTTCGGCACGACCATCGCGCACGGCTATCTCACCCTGTCCCTGCTCCCGCTCTTCGGCCCCCAGCTGATCAAGGTCGAGGGCGTGAAGATGGGCGTGAACTACGGCACCAACAAGGTCCGCTTCCCCTCCCCTGTCCCGGTCGGCTCGCGGCTGCGCGCCACCGCGACCATCACCGACGTGGCGGACGTCACCGGCGGCGTCCAGGTGACCGTCGCCTTCACCGTGGAGCGCGAGGGCGGCGACAAGCCGGTCTGCGTCGCGGAGTCGGTGTCCCGGTACTACCTCTGAGCGACCGCCTGCGAGCGGCCCCGCCGCTACTTGACCCCGACCATCCGGAGCACGAGGTCGGCGTAGAGCGCGCCGACCTCATCGGGGGTCAGAGGGCCGTGGACGTTGAACCAGCGGGCGACGTCGATGCAGAGCGACAGCACCGCGAGGGTGGTGGCGTGCACGTCGATGACGTCGAACTCGCCGGAGGCGACGCCCTCCTGGACGATCCCGCGCACTTCGGCGTCGACCTGGCGGCGCAGGTCGAGGATCTCGGCGCGGGCGTCGGGGCCGAGGGCGTCGAGTTCGTACTGCACGACCCGGGCGGTGGTGCGCCGCCCGGCGTGCCAGCGGACGAACGAGCTGACCGCGTCGGCGAGCCGCTCGGCGGCGGTGCCGTCGCGCCGGGCGGCCGTCCGGAGGATGTCCAGTGCCTTGTCGTGACCGATGCGGCTGATCCGGTGGAGCAGCTCTTCCTTGGTCTTGTAGTGGATGTAGAGCGCGGCGGGGCTCATGCCGGCCCGGCCCGCGATGTCGCGGGTGGTGGTGGCGTGGTAGCCGCGCTCGGCGAAGGCCTCCACGGCGGCGACCAGCAGTCGCCGGGCCGCGTCAGGGGTGACCTCTTCCCACGGCTCGACCTCGCCGCCGGTCGTCTCCTCCGCCGTACTCATCGCTCGCTCGCCCCTCTCGATGCCGGGGCTCCACCATACCGCCGAAGCTGAGCGAGCGCTTAGTGTGCCCGCTCAGAGCTTTTCCGGGCGATGTCTCAGAGATTCTCGAAGGGGTCGTGCTCGGCGAGCAGCTTCTCCAGCCTGGCCTGGTCGACCCGGCTGACGATCTGCCCGGCCTCCTGGCGGTCGCGGACCACCTTCGCGAGCGTGAAGGCGGAGGTGACGAGGTAGAGCACGGCGATGCCCAGGAAGCCACGCACCCAGGCGTCGGCGTGCAGCCGGAAGACGCCGATGGCGGTGGCCGTCAGGGCGAGGGCGAAGGAGGCGACGGCCTGACCGTAGAAGGCAGCCGTGTTCTGGTGTCTGACCGGTGTGTCACTCATGGTCCGAGCATCGCCGCACGTGGCCCGCGCCACATCCGTCGCGATACTCAGGGACGTACTCAGAACGCCGAGACGCCCGTCAGCGCCCGTCCGATGAGCAGCTTCTGGATCTGGCTGGTGCCCTCGTAGAGGGTCATCACGCGGGCGTCGCGCAGGAGTTTGCCGACCGGGTACTCGTCGATGTAGCCGTAGCCGCCGAAGACCTGGAGGGCGTTGTTGGCGGCGCGCACCGCGGCCTCGGAGGCGAAGAGCTTGGCCTTGGCGGACTCGGTGGCGAACGGCAGCCCCCGGTCGATCAGATCGGCCACCCGCCAGGTCAGCAGGCGGGCCGCGTCCACGTCCACGGCGATGTCGCTGATCAGTTCCTGGACCAGTTGGTGCCCGGCGATCGGCGTGCCGAACTGCTCGCGCTCCCGCGCGTAGCCGACGGCCGCGTCCAGCGCGGCCTGTGCTATCCCGACACAGCCGGCGGCGACCGACATCCGCCCCTTGGCCAGCGCGGACAGGGCCACCGAGAAGCCCTTGCCCTCGGGGCCGAGCATCGCCGAGGCGGGGACCCGGACGTCCTCCAGGACGAGCTCGGCGGTGGCCTGGCCGCGCAGCCCGAGCTTGCCGTGCAGGGGACGGCGGGTGAGGCCGGGGGTGTCGGCCGGCACGAGGAAGGCGGAGACGCCCTTGTGGCCGGGGGCGTCGGTGGAGCGGGCGAAGAGGAGGGCGACGTCGGCCCAGGTGCCGTTGGTGATGAACATCTTGGTGCCGTTGACGACGTAGTCGTCGCCGTCGCGAACGGCCCGGGTGGTGAGGTTGCCCGCGTCGGAGCCGGTGCCCGGTTCGGTGAGGCCGAAGCAGCCGACGTACGCGCCGGAGGTGAGCCCCGGCAGCCAGCGCCGCTTCTGCTCCTCGGTCCCCCAGGCGGCGACGGTCTTGGCGACGAGGCCGAGGGAGACCGACACGATGCCGCGCACCGAGGAGTCACCGCGGCCCAGCTCCTCCGTCACCAGGCAGTAGGCGAGATGGTCGCCGCCGGAACCGCCGTACTCCTCGCCGATCGTCAGCCCCAGAAAGCCGACCTCGCCCAGCTTCTTCACGATCCCCCGGTCGACCTCCTCGGCGCGGTCCCAGGCGGTCGCGTTCGGGGTGATCTCGCGGTCGACGAAGTCCCGGGCGAGCTGCCGGACGGCGGTCTGCTCCTCGCTGAGCCCCAGGTTCACCATGCGACCACCCTTTAAATTAGCACTGCTAGTTTCTTCTCGCAGCCCTACTATGTGCGCCATGGCCCGACCGCGCAAGCCCCTGCTGAGCACCGACCGGATCGTCCGGGCGGCCCGGGAACTCGTCGACGCCGAGGGCCTCGCGGCCGTCTCCACCCGCCGGCTCGCGGCCGAGCTCGGGGTGAGCGGGCCCTCGCTCTACAACCACTTCCGCACCAAGGACGAGATCCTGGAGGCGGTCGCGGACTCGGTCAGCGCGCAGGTCGACCTGTCGATGTTCGAGAACCTCGGGCAGGACGCCGACCACGACTGGCGGACCGCGCTGCACGACTGGGCGGTGTCGTACCGCGCGGCGCTGCGCGACCACCCGAACATCGTGCCGGTCCTGGCCCGGGGCCCCGGCCGCCGCCCGGCCGGGCTCCGGCTCGCCGACGCGGTCTACGGCGCGATGGTGGGCGCGGGGTGGCCGCCGGCGCAGGCGACGTCGATCGGGGCGCTGATGAGGTACTTCATCATGGGCTCGGCGCTGGGGTCGTTCGCCGGGGGCTTCGTGGACGACGTCAGCGCGTACGACCCGGCCGACTATCCGCATCTCGGCCAGGCGCACCTTCTCTCGAAGCGCCAGGAGAAGATCGACGAGCGGGCGTTCGAGACGGGGTTGCGGGCCTTGCTGGACGGGTTGAGCGCGCAGTTCAGGGAGACGGCGTAGGGGTGACCGGTTCGTGGCCGACCGCGGGCCGGTGGGGGCTGATCGCGCCCGCGCGGCGGAGCCGCACATCGGATACAGCCCCGCGCCCCTGACGGGGCGCTGCAGCCGTGTCCCTGTCCCAGCCGCGGGCAGTCGCGCCGCTGGGGCGGCACGGGTGGGCAGGGGTCCCCCAGACCGAGGGCTGGGGGAGGCACCCTGCCGACGCCGGTGAGCGTCCCCGCCCCCGGGCCGCGCCCCCCCCACGGCGGTCAGAAGACGACCAGCGCCCGGCCGCCCTTGCCCGCCGTCATGTTCTCGAAGGCCGCCGGGATGCCCTCCAGAGCGATGCGTTCCGTCACCATCGACCCGAGGTCCAGACGACCCGCCCGCACGTGTTCGGCGAGCACCGGCAGGTCCCTGGCCGGGTCGGAGTTGCCGTAGACGCAGCCGGACAGGGTGCGGCCCCAGTGGAAGAGCTCCAGGGCGTTGAAGGCGACCTGTTCGGTCTTGGCACCGATGCCGACCACCGTCGTACGCCCGCCCCGGCGGGTGGACTCCCAGGCCGCGCGGATGCTGACCGCGCGACCCACGCACTCCACGGCGACGTCGACGCCCTGTCTGCCGGTGAGGGCGCGGATGGCGCGGGGCGTGGTGTCGGAGGCGAGGACGTAGTCCGTGGCGCCGGCCGCGCGCGCCAGCTCCTCCTTCGCCGCGGAGACGTCCACCGCGACGATCCGGGAGGCGCCCGCGATCCGGGCCGCCTGGACGGTGGCCAGGCCCACTCCGCCGACGCCGAAGACCGCCACCGTCTCGCCCGCCCGGACCCGCGCCGAGTGGTGGACGGCGCCGTACCCGGTGAGGACCGCGCAGCCGAGGAGGGCCGCGTCGGCGAGCGGGACACCGGGCGGGAGGGGCAGGGCGCAGGACTCGGCGACGACCGTCTCCTCGGCGAAGGCGGCCACGTTCAGGCCGGGGTGCAGGTCGGTGCCGTCCGCCGTGCGGGCGTGGACGTCGGCGGAGCCGTTCAGGGCGTTGGCGCAGAGCCATACCTCGCCGAGTGCGCAGGCGTGGCAGCTTCCGCAGGACGGCGCCCAGTTGAGGACGACCGGGTCACCCGGCGAGAGCCGGGTGACCCCCTCCCCCACGGCCACCACGGTGCCCGCGCCCTCGTGGCCGAGGACCGCCGGGACCGGCACCCGCATGGTGCCGTCGGACAGGGAGAGGTCGGAGTGGCAGACACCGGCGGCGGCGAGCCGGACCCGGACCTGGCCGGGGCCGGGGTCCGGAAGTTCGATCGCGGTGACCGACAGCGGGGCGCCCACGGCGGGCAGTACGGCGGCGCGGACCGTGCAGGGCATCGGAGCAACCTCCTCAGAACTGAAGGGACTTGGTCTGGAGGTACTCGGCGAGGCCGTGCGCGCCCAGCTCCCGGCCGACGCCCGACTGCTTGTAACCGCCGAACGGGGCAAGGGGGTTGAAGCGGCCGCCGTTGATGTCGACCTGCCCGGTGTCCATGCGCCGGGCGAAGGCCACCGCCTCCGCCTCGTCCCCGGCCCAGACGGCACCCGCGAGCCCGTAGACCGTGCCGTTGGCGATGCGCAGGGCGTCGTCCTCGTCCTCGTAGCGCAGGATCGACAGGACCGGGCCGAAGATCTCCTCCTGCGCGATCGTCATCTCGGGGGTGACGTCGGCGAAGACGGTCGGGCTGACGAAGTAGCCACGCTCACGCGGGGAGTCGGGGCCGCCGGCGACCAGCCGCGCGCCCTCCGCGATGCCCTTCTCGATGTAACCGCGGACCCGGTCCCGCTGCCGGGCGCTGACCACCGGTCCGATCCGCTCCCCGTACTTCTCCGCGGCCGTCGCCGCCAGCTCGACCGCCTCCTCGTACCGGTCGGCGTGGACCAGCATCCGGGTCCAGGCGCTGCACGTCTGGCCGGAGTTGGACATCACGTTGGCGACGCCGACGTTGACGGCCCTGGCGAGGTCCGCGCTCGGGAGGATGACGTTGGCGGACTTGCCGCCGAGTTCGAGGGCGACCTTCTTCACGGCGGCTCCGGCCACCGCGCCGATCTGCCTGCCGACGGCCGTGGAGCCGGTGAAGGAGACCAGATCGATCCCCGGGTGCTCGGCGAGGGCCTGCCCGGCGACCGGGCCGAGGCCGGTGACCAGGTTGAACACACCGGCGGGGAAGCCCGCTTCGTGCACGGCCTCGGCGAACAGCTGCGCGGTGACGGGGGTGTTCTCCGCCGGCTTGAGCACGACCGTGCAGCCGGCGGCGAGCGCCGGGGCAGCCTTGGCGACGATCTGGTGCAGCGGGTAGTTCCAGGGCGTGATGGCGCCCACCACGCCCACCGGCTCCTGGTAGACGGTGGAGTTGCCGACCCGCTCCTCGAAGGGGTGGACGGCCGCCAGTTCGGCGTAGGAGCCGGCCACCGCGATCGGCACGGCCGCGTGGACGGCCTGGGAGAACGCGAGCGGTGCGCCCAGTTCGGCGGTGACCGTCTCGGCGATCTCGTCCTTCCGGGCCGCGAGCACGTCGCGCAGGGCACCGAGCCGGGCGGCCCGCTCGGCGGGCGCTGTGGCGGCCCACGCCGGAAGGGCGGCACGCGCGGCGCGCACCGCGGTGTCGACGTCCGGCGCGCCGCCCGCCGGGACCCGGCCGACGACCTGCTCGTCGACCGGGTTCACCACCTCGATCACGTCCCGGCTCTCGGCGGCGCGCCAGTCGCCGTCGATGTACAGGCCGTCGTGTGCCTTCATGCTGCTTCCTCCCGGCGGGGCTGCGTCGTCCGAGTCACAAACTAGCGGCGATAGTTTTACTCCGCCAGACGTGCCCCGGAGTCATCAGAAGTCGGCCTGGACGTGCTCGTCCACCCTGCCCACGCTCTCCTGCGCGAAGGCCTTCTCGTAGGCCCGGCGGATCTCCTCGATCTTCCGGTCACCGTCCCGCGCCGCCGACTGCGGGTAGAGCAGGGTCAGCACGTACGACCGCTCCTTCTCGATCGTCCCGTGCGTGTCCCGCCACTGTCCGCGCCCGTTCTGCACGGTGAGCCCGTCGGGGAAGTCGGGGGTGACCTCCCGGTCGACGAACGCCGTGAACTGCCGGTCGGTGACGGCCGGTCCGCCGTCCGGCCGCGCGGTGCCGAAGAACAGCCGCGTCTCCAGGTACGGCCCGCCTCGGGCCGGCGCGGCCGGAGAGCGGCCGTCGGCCGACGCGGTGAACGCGGCCGGAGCACCGGCGAGCAGGATCCCGGCCGCGGCCAGGGCCGACCGGTTGCGGAGGGATGGAGTGCGCATGCCCCCTTCCTAGAGGGTTCGGCCCTCCCCGTTCCCGGCTTTCCGCCGCGGTTCACTCGTCCCGGTCGAGCCGCGGCGGCCCACGGCCGCCGGCCGCTCACCGGGTCGCGGCCAGGTGGGCGAAGACCACCACGTTGCTGGTGTAGCCGGTCCGCCGGCTGAAGAGGCCCCCGCAGGTGATCACGCGGAGTTCGGGACGCCGGGTCGGGCCGTACACCTCCTGGTCGGGGAAGTCCGCCTTGTCGTAGACCTGCACGCGGTCCACGGTGTACACGGCGGTACGGCCGTCGGCGCGCGCGGCCTCGATCCGTTTGCCCGGCTTCACCTGGGCGAGCGCGGCGAAGACGGCGGGTCCCGTCCTGGTGTCGCGGTGGCCGACGGCGACCGCGAGGCCGGACTCGCCCGGCGTGGCACCGCCCTCGAACCAGCCGACCAGATTCGACTTGTCGACCGGCGGTGTCTCCAACTGCCGGTCCCGGTCCAGCCCGACGCCCACGACCGGCGCGTCGACCCCCAGGAACGGGATGCGCAGCGAGGTCGGCCGGGACCGGGACAGCGGACGGGGCGGCGGTCCGGGCCGGGCCCCGTCGGCCCCGTCCCGGTCCGCTCCCGGGCCGGCCGCCAGGGCGTCCGGCCCGGCCGGCACGGTCGGCCCGCCGTCCCCGCACCACCGGACCACGGCCACCAGGACGATCGCCAGCACGGCCGTCCTGGCGAGGCGGTAGGCGCGGGTCCGGTACCACGGCCTGCGTCTGCGCCTACGCGGCGCCATGCGGGCGGCGGCGGATCAGCCGGACGTACACCACGCCGCCGACGGCGACCAGGCTCACGGCCGTGGCCGCGGCCAGGGGGGAGAACGCGGCCGTCGGGTCGGCGATACCGCCGCCGCCCGCGTGCACCCCGCCCTCGGGGCCGTTGCGGTCGCCGCCCTGGACCCAGGCCGTGTCGTTGCGTTGGCTGTCCTCGATCCGGCCGTTCGGGCCGTCCTGCGCGTTCGGGCCGTTCTGGTCGCTCTGCCCGTTGAGGGGGTTGGGGCCGTTCTGGCCGTTCTGGGCCTGCGCCCCGTCCTGCCTGCCGTCGTGGCAGTTGACGCGGAAGACCTTCTCCTTGGTCGCGCCGTTCACGACCCAGGTGATCCGGTACTGCCCGTCCGCCAGCCCCAGCGGGTCGGTGTGGCCCGCTCCGCCGGCAAGTTGGATGGTGCCGGTGACGCTGGCCGCGGTGGGCAGCGGGGGCTGCGGCGTGATGGTGTAGTCGATCAGGCGGAGGACATCGAAGTTGACGGCGTCGAGGTAGAACTTGCAGACGATCGGGTCGTCCTTCGAGACACCGAAGGGCACGCCCACCCGGTGGAGCCTGATGTCGCCGTTCTCCCCCTGGGCCACCGCGTTCGGCGCCGCCACCCACCACGCACCCGCCGCGGCGAGGGCGGTGAGGACGACGGTGGCGCCCGCACGGGAACCGATGGTGCGTGGATGTGTGAGCGTGGGCATGCAGGCTCCTCCGAGTTAGATGATTTTCATACAAACCGACCTTTCGTCAGGACTGTCACTCATGCACTCCGAGGACCGTGGCAGCCACGGCCGACGCGCTGTCAGATATCGCTCGTGCGGCGCAACGCCGGACGCCCGCGCCGGGTCCGCGGTGCCGGGCCGGCGCCCCCGCCGCGTCCCGCAGCCCCCGGCGAGCGCGCCGCCACCCCCGCCGAGACCAGCAGCAACGCGCCGAGCATCAGGAACGGCGCGGCGGCCCCGGCCACGCCCGCCACCAGCCCCGCCCCGGCGGGCGCGGCCACCTGCCCCAGCCGGTTGCCGGTCAGCCGCAGGGCGAGCGCCGTGGAACGGGCGCCGTCGGGTGCGGCCTGCACCACCGTGGTCATGGACAGCGGCTGTCCCACCCCCAGGCAGAAGCCGAGCGCGCCGAGCACCAGGGCCAGCGCCCACACCGGCACCGGCACCGCGATGCCCGCACACAGCAGGGCCGCCAGGAAACAGGTGGCCGTCAGCAGCAGCGGCCGCCCGAGCAGCCGCAGCAGCGGGGTGAGGACGAGCCGGCAGGCGATCGTCGCCCCCGCCCGCACGCTGAGCAGCACGCCGATCACCGCCGGGGAGATGTCCCGGTGCTCGCCGACCACGGGAAGGTACGCGGTCAGGACGTCGGTCGCGGAGAGGACCGACAGGCTGATCAGCATCCCGGCCGGGACGCCCCGGGCGCGCAGGATGCGGCCCACCGCCACCTGGTCGGCCTCCTCGGTACGGGAGGTGACCGCCGTACGGTCCTCGATGCGCCACAGCGACGCGCACGCGACGGCCCCGCCCGCACCCGCCGCCACGAGGGCCAGCGCGCTGCTGCCCGCCAGGTCGGGGCCGCCGATCAGCGCACCGGCCGCGATCGGCCCGATCAGCTGGCCCAGCGACGCCCCGATGGTGAAGTGGCCGAAGTTGCGGTCCTGTTCGTGCGGCGCCGACTGACGGGCCACCAGGGACTGCGCGCCGATCACGAAGCAGAGGTGGCCGAGGCCCATCACCCCGCTCCACAGGGCCATCGCCCACAGGGAGCCGGCGACTCCGCTGAGCACGCAGCCACCGGATATCAGGACGACGCCGACGGGCAGCAGCGGTGCGCAGCGGCCGTGGTCGGTACGGCGGCCGAGCGGTACGGCGGCGAACAGCGGGAGCAGGGCGTAGACACCGGCGATGACGCCGACGGCCCGTTCGTCGGCGCCGAGGGCGAGGGCCCGGTAGGAGACGGCGGGCCGGGCCATCGACACCGCCCCCTGAGCGAGGCCGAAGGCGATGACGAGACGGAGCAGCCAGCCGCGGTTCCTGGCGGGCGCCATGGTGAGGCCTCCTTGTCCTGGGTCACCTGCTGCCGAGGGGCCATGTCCCCTGCCGCCGGGGTGCCATGTCACACGATCCCGAACAGGATCCCTGCCCCGAGCACCACCAGCGATGTCAGCGCCGCCCACTTCACGACGAAGCGGGTGTGGTCGCCGAACTCGACCTTGGCCATGCCGACCAGGACGTAGACGGCGGGCACGAGCGGGCTGGACATGTGCAGCGGCTGGCCGACGATCGAGGCGCGGGCGATCTCCACGGCGGAGACGCCGTGCGCCTGGCCGGCCTCGGCGAGCACCGGGAGGATGCCGAAGTAGAAGCCGTCGTTCGACATGAAGTACGTGAGCGGGATGCTCAGCACGCCGGTGACGAGGGCCATGTGCGGGCCCAGGGCGTCGGGGATGTTGCCGACGAGCCAGTCGGCCATGTGGTCGACCATGCCGGTGCCCTGGAGAACGCCGGTGAAGACGGCGGCGGCGAAGACCATGCCGGAGACGTTGAGGACGTTCTCGGCGTGGGCGGCGATCCGCGCCTTCTGGGCGGGCATCTGGGGGAAGTTGACGGTCAGGGCCAGGGCGGCGCCCAGCAGGAACAGCACCGGGATCGGCAGCCACTCCATGATCATGGAGGTGAGCAGGGTGACCGTGAGCAGCGCGTTGAACCAGTAGAGCCTGGGGCGCAGGGTCTCCCGGTGCGGGTCGAGGCCCCGGAAGCCGTCGTCCGCCGCCGGCTCCTCGGGGAGTCCCGCGCCGGTGCCGGAGCCCGGACCGGCGGTGCCGGCGCCCGGACCGGCGGTGCCGGAAGCGGCCTTGCCCGCGCCCACGAGGACCGTCTCCTGCTCCTCCACCAGCACCTCGTCCAGCGTCAGCACGCCGAGCCGCCTGCGCTCGCGGCGGCCGAGGACGTAGGCGAGGGCGAAGACGAACAGCAGGCCCATGGCCAGCGCCGGGATCATCGGCACGAAGATGTCGCTCGCGTCCAGCTTGAGCGCGGTCGCGGCGCGGGCGGTGGGGCCGCCCCAGGGCAGGGTGTTCATCACGCCGTTGGCCATCGCCGCCACACCGGTCATCACGACCAGGCTCATCTTCAGCCGCTTGTACAGCGGGTACATCGCCGAGACGGTGATCATGAAGGTGGTGGAGCCGTCGCCGTCGAGCGAGACGATCGCGGCCAGCACGGCCGTGCCGACGACGATCCGCAGCGGGTCGGCCTTGCAGAACCGCAGGATGCCCCTGACGACCGGATCGAAGAGGCCGACGTCGATCATCACCCCGAAGTAGACGATCGCGAACATGAGCATCGCCGCGGTGGGCGCGAGGCTGGTGACGCCGTCGATGACGTAGTCGCCGAGGTGGGCGCCCTTGCCCACGGCCACGCAGAACAGCGCGGGGATCAGCACGAGCGCCGCGATCGGCGACATCTTCTTCAGCATGATCAGGACCAGGAAGGTCGCGATCATGCCGAAGCCGAGGATGGTCAGCATGAGTGGATCACCTAACGTTCGCCCTTGAACTCCCACCAGGGCCGGCGGTGCGGACGACGTTAGGTCGCGCCAAACCTTGTTAACAAGACGTTGACGCGCGAGCAATAAGCGCGAAAGTCCAGGTCACAGGAGTGCGGTCACCTCGATGGGGATGCCGTTGAGAACGGCGTTGCCGGACAGCGGGTCGAGCAGGCTGCCGTCGAGGAGCTGGTTGACGTTGACGCCGGGCGCGGTCGCGGCGTGGCTGAGCCGGGTGCCGGGGCGGTCGTGGCCCCAGCCGTGCGGCAGGCTGACGACGCCGGGCCGGACGCCGTCGGTGACCTCGGCGGGGGTGACGACCTCGCCGCCGGCGCCCTTGACGCGTACGTCGGCGCCGTCGCGCACGCCGAGCCGTGCGGCGTCCTCGGGGTGGATGTGCAGGGTGCAGCGGTTGGTGCCGCCGGTGAGGGCGGGCACGTTGTGCATCCAGCTGTTGTTGGAGCGCAGGTGCCTGCGGCCGACGAGCACGAGCGCGGCGGGGCTGGTGTCGAGGGCCGCGCGCAGCCGGGGCAGGTCGTCGGCGATCGGCCGCGGCAGCAGTTCGACCTTGCCGCTCCTGGTCTTCAGCGGCTGCGGGAGGCGGGAGGTGAGCGGCCCGAGGTCGATGCCGTGCGGGTGGGCGAGCAGCCGCTCCAGGGTGAGCCCGTCGGGACGGACGCCGAAGCCGTCGCCGTAGGGGCCGAGCCGCAGCATCAGGTCGAGCCGGCGCTCGGGCCCGTTCTCCCCGGTGAGCAGGCCGGCGAGTTCCCGCGGGTCCCGGCCGTGCACGGGCGAGTGGGTCTCCTGGACGGCCTTGCCCAGGGTCTGGCCGATGACCATGTCGTCCACGGCGGACGGTTCGGCGCCGTGCATGCCGCCGGCCGCGAGGACCAGCCGGGCCAGGATCTCGGTCTCCGGCATCCTGCCGGGTTCCAGCGGGACGGCGGGGCGGGAGTAGCGGACCTGATTGCGCACGGCGAGGGTGTTGAAGGCGAAGTCGTGGTGCGGGCTCTGCGAGGGCGGCGGCGGGGGCAGCACGACGTCGGCGTGGCGGGCGGTCTCGTTGAGGTAGGGGTCGACGCTGACCATGAAGTCGAGGGACTCCAGGGCCTTGTCGAGGCGGTCACCGTCGGGTGCGGAGAGCACCGGGTTGGTGGCGACGGCGATCAGCGCCCGGATCGGCTCGCCCTGCGCCGTCGCGGTGTCGATCTCCTCGGCGAGCGCGGAGAGCGGCAACTCCCCCTTCGCCTCCGGGTGCCGGCTCACCCGGGAGTGCCAGCGCCCGAGCGCGAAGCCCCGGCCGGGACCGGCGGGGCGCGGGGTCCGGTCGGTGGCGGCCTGCGGGAAGAGCGCGCCGCCGGGCCGGTCGAGGTTGCCGGTGAGGATGTTGAGGACGTCCACGAGCCAGCTGGCGAGGGTGCCGTGCGGGACGGTGCAGCTGCCGATCCGGCCGTACACGGCGGCGGTCGGCGCGGCGGCGAGTTCGCGGGCGAGGACGCGGATCGTCCCGGCGTCCACGTCACAGGCGCGGGCGACCGCGTCCGGGGTGAAGTCGCCCAGCGCGGCGCGGAGTTCGTCGAGGCCTTGGACATGCGGGGCGAGCTGCCCGAGGTCCACCAGGTCCTCCGCGAAGAGGACCTGGGCCATCGCGGCGAGCAACAGGGCGTCGGTGCCGGGCCGGACGGCGATGTGCCGGTCGGCGAGTTTCGCGGTGCGGGTGCGGCGCGGGTCGATGACGGTGAGGGTGCCGCCGCGGGCCCTGAGCGCCTTGAGCCTGCCGGGGAAGTCGGGGGCGGTGCACAGACTGCCGTTGGACTCCAGCGGGTTGGCGCCGATCAGGAGGAGGTGGTCGGTGTGGTCGAGGTCGGGCACCGGTATCGCGTTGGCGTCACCGAAGAGCAGTCCGCTGGAGACGTGCTTGGGCATCTGGTCGACCGTGGAGGCGGTGAAGACGCTGCGGGTGCCGAGGGCGCCGATCAGGAGCTGGGGGTAGAGGCCCCCGGCCACGGTGTGCACGTTGGGGTTGCCGAGCACGACGCCGACGGAGTGGGCGCCGTACCGCTCGACGACCGCCCGCACCCCGGCGGCCACCGTGTCGAAGGCCTCGGCCCAGGTGGCCTCGCGCAGTTCGCCGTCGCGGCGAACGAGCGGGGCGCGCAGCCGGTCGGGGTCGGCGTCGACGGCGCCGAAGGAGGCGCCCTTCGGGCAGATGAACCCCTTGCTGAAGACGTCCTCGCGGTCGCCGCGGGCTCCGGTGACGCGGGTGCCCTCGATGGTGAGGGTCAGACCGCAGGTCGCCTCGCAGAGGGGGCAGACGCGCAGGGCGGTGCGGGGCATGCGGGGCCTCCGGGGGGTGCGGCGAAGTGGGTGGGCTGCCGGACTCGGGGCGAGCATACCGGGCGGTATGCCGAGGGGGGAGGGCCGGCGGTGATTCGCGTGCGGGTCGGCTGCCGCGGGAGGGGGACGGCTGCCGTCGGGAAGGGACGGCTGCCGCGGGTCGCCGTTCGGGTGCGGGCCGTTCGTGGCTGGTGGTGCAGTTCGCCGCGCCCCTTCGGGGCACGTCTTCGGCTGGGTCAGTCGAGCACTCGGGCCAGGTACGCCCGCAGCAGTTCCCGCATCTCTCCGATGATCGCCTCGTCGCCCTCCTGGTCCACCCGGAAGGACAGGTGGACCAGGGTGTCGGCCGTCTCCACGGCCACGAGGAACGTGCGGCGCAGGGCCTCGTCGGGGGTGCGGCCCAGGTAGCCTGCGAGCAGGTCGGTCAGCCGGTCGGCGACCCTGTGGTTGGGTTCGGAGCGGGCGCCGACCGGGATCTGGTTGCCGAAGTCGACGAGGGAGAAGCCGGGGGCGGTGCGCTTCATGGCGAGGTACTCGTCGAGCACCGCGTCCGTCGCCGCCCGCCAGTCACCGTTCGGCGCGTCCTTCAGCCGCTCGGTGACCCGCTCGGAGAACCGCTCCAGGTTGCGCTGGGCGAGGGCGTCGGCCATCTGCCGCTTGTTGCCGAAGAAGCGGTACACCGAGCCGATGGGCACCCCGGCGCGCACCGCGACCGCCCGGGTGCTCAGCTCGTCGTAGCCCACCTCGTCGAGGAGGTCGGCGCAGGCGTCGAGGATCCTGGTCAGCCGTTCGGCGCTGCGGCGCTGCACGGGCGCTTTGCGAAGCGGTGTCGCTGGGGGCACGGACTTCATGATGCCTTTCCGCCGGAATCACGGGAACCTCGCCCCCCGGTACGCAGACGGATGGCACATGCACTCATCTGGCGTCCGTACTGCTCGCGCCGGTGCCGGTGCCGGTGCCGGTGCCGGTGACGAAGGGGAGGCGGACACGGCCGCCGGTGCCGACGAGGTGGCCGTCTCCGTGGCCGACGCGGTGACGTCCGCGGTGCTCTCCACCGGCTTGCCGGCCACGGCCCAGACCGTGCCGTCGTCCGCGTAGAGCCGGGCGGTGATGTGGTGGGTGCCGTGCGGGACGAGACCGGCGGGCAGGTGGTACGCGGCGGCGCGCAGCCGCGCCACCAGGCCGCCGTCCACGAAGAGGCAGGCGAGGCCGCGGCCGGCGACCGCCTTTGCCGCGGTGCCCGCCGGGGAGAACCGGAAGCGGTGCACGTCGAGCCGGACGTCCCAGCCGCCGGCGGCGTCCGGGGTGACCACCGTGTCCACCCCGGGCGCCCGCTTCGGGTCCAGCTCGCGGTAGTGGCTCCCGCTCGCGTCCGTCTCGTCGAGGATCTTGCCCACCGGCGAGGACGACGCCGCCCCCCGCCGCCCGTGCGCCTCCTCCCCGGTCCCGCACCCCGCGGCCGCGACCAGGAGCAGCAGGCAGACCGCGAGCGCACCCGGCAGTACACGCGTCCACGACATGCCCGGAGCGTAGAACAGCGCGCCCGGGACCGGATCCCCCTCAGGTCGGGTTCTCGGCATACCTCGCGAGGATGATCCGGGCCCTCTTGCACCCGGCCCCGCCCAATCCTACGGTGATGCATAGGAATCAGTGGCGGGCCGGCAGGTTCAGGGAGCGATCATGAGCGATGGGGGCATCTCCCGCGCGAGCGTGTCCGAGCGGGAGCGCGGGGCAGCCCGCAAGACCGCAGAGGGGCTGTCGTACCTCTCGGGGTTCGGCAACGAGCACTCCTCCGAGGCGGTGCCGGGCGCCCTGCCCGAGGGCCGCAACTCCCCGCAGCGCGCCCCCCTCGGCCTGTACGCGGAGCAGCTCAGCGGTACGGCCTTCACCGAACCTCGGGCGCACAACCGCCGTTCCTGGCTGTACCGGATCCGCCCGTCGGCCGCCCACCCGGCCTTCACCCGGGCCGCCGGCAACGGGACGCTGCGCACCGCCCCCTTCACGGAGCTCGCCCCGGACCCGAACCGGCTGCGCTGGAACCCTCCGCCCCAGCCGCCGCCCGGCACGGACTTCCTGGGCGGCCTGTGGACCCTGGGCGGCAACGGCGACGCCACCCAGCGCACCGGCATGGCCGTGCACCTCTATCACGCCAACGCCTCGATGGACCGGGTCTTCTCCGACGCGGACGGCGAGCTGCTCGTCGTCCCGGAGCACGGCGGACTGCTGGTGCACACGGAGTTCGGCCTGCTGCATGTGGAGCCGGCACATGTGGCGCTGATCCCCCGCGGGGTCCGCTTCCGTGTGGAGCTGCTGGAGGACACGGCCCGGGGTTATGTGTGCGAGAACTACGGCTCGCCCTTCCGCCTTCCCGACCTCGGTCCGATCGGCGCCAACGGCCTCGCCAACGCCCGGGACTTCCTGGCCCCCGTCGCCGCCTACGAGGACATCGAGGGCCCGGTGGAGGTGGTCAACAAGTTCTGCGGCAACCTGTGGACCGCCACCTATGACCACTCCCCCCTGGACGTGGTGGCCTGGCACGGCACACATGTGCCCTACGTCTACGACCTCCGACGCTTCAATGTGATCGGCACCATCTCGTACGACCACCCCGACCCGTCGATCTTCACGGTGCTGACCTCGCCTTCGGACACCCCCGGCCTGGCCGGCGTCGACTTCGTGGTCTTCGCGCCGCGCTGGCTGGTGGGCGAGAACACCTTCCGGCCGCCGTACTTCCACCGGAACGTGATGAGCGAGTACATGGGCCTGATCGAGGGGGCGTACGACGCCAAGGCCGAAGGCTTCCTGCCGGGCGGCGGATCGCTGCACAACATGATGTCGGCGCACGGCCCGGACCGGGAGACGTTCGACCGGGCGAGCACGGCCGAGCTGACGCCCCAGAAGATGGACGACGGCCTGGCCTTCATGTTCGAGACCCGCTGGCCGGTCACCCTCACCCCGCAGGCGGCGACCGCCGAACACCTCCAGCAGCGCTACGACGACGTGTGGCAGGGCCTGGAACGGCACTTCCGCCCCTTGCACTGAAGATCCCCCACCGGTACGGATGGCCCGTGACCTCCTTCGCCCCGGACTCGATCGTCCTCAACCGCAAGCTGCCGCTCTGGTACCAGGTGTCGCAGTCGCTGCGCGCCTCGATACTCGGCCGCTCGCCCCGGGACCCGCTCCGGCTGCCCACCGAGGAACAGCTCGCCGAGCACTACGGCGTGAGCGTGCTGACCATGCGGCAGGCGCTGAAGGAGCTGGAGGACGAGGGCCTGATCAGCCGGCACCGCCGCCGCGGCACCTTCATCGAGCCGGACGCCCGGCGGGGCACCCCGGTGCGGCTGCTCGGCTCGGTGGACGCGATCGTGGCCCAGCAGTCGGGCATGACGGCCCAGTTGCTGGAGCACCGCGCGGTGCCCGTCGACGGCGAACTCACCGAGTACTTCCCGGACCTCACGGAGGTGGCGTCGTATCACCGGCTGCGCAGCGACGAGCAGACCGGCGAGCCCACCAACCACGCCCGCAACCACGTCCGTCCCGAACTGGCCGCGCGGATCGACCCGGAGGACCTGGCCCGCTGGCCCATGACCAAGGTGCTCCGGGACGTCGTCGGCGCGGACATCAGCCGCATCACGGACACGGTAGAGGCCCGCCTGGCCGACCCGGAGACCGCCCGACTGCTCCAGGTCCCCCTGCTCAGCCCGATCCTGCACTACACGGGCGTCACCTTCGACACCGCGGGCCGGGTCCTGGACCTGGCGGTCATCCACTACCGGGGGGACCGTTTCTCCTTCACCGTCACGCTCGACGCCACCTGAACTCGTCGTACGATGCCGGGCGTGACGCACGACGACGCTCCGCCGCTGGCGGACCTCATGCCGTGGTCCGTCGCACCACTACGGCTCGGCCGGGGGTGGCCGACGGCCCCCGTCCCGGCGGCCCTGAAGTCCCGCTGGGAAGCGCTCCTGAGGGCAGACGGCCCCGACCGCGCGGCCCTGTTCGAGCCGACGCGGTCCCGGACCGTCGACTCGGCGGTACCCCAGCTGCCGGGCCGGCGGACCGGCACGGAGCGGCTGGCGCAGGCCTCGGGCCCGTGCGCGGACCCGGTCCGTGTGCTGGCGGCCCCCTTCGACGAACAGTGGCTGATCCCGGACCACCGGCTGATCGACGCGGCCCGCCCGGAGCTGTGGCGGGTGGCGGACGACCGCCAGATCTTCGCGGTGGAGTCGGCGGAGGGCATGCCGTTGCTGGCGACCTCCCTGCTGCCCACCCTGCGCGCGGGCCGGATCCGCCCGCTGTACCGCCGTCCGGGCGGCGCGGAACCGAACCTGGCGCCGGGGCTGCGGGAACACCTGGCCGACCGCCTGGGCGCGACTCCCGCTCCGGTGGACGTCCTGGCCTGGATCCTGGCGACGGTCCGCGCCGACCACACCGTCCCGCTCACCGGGAGTTCCGACCTGTGGTCCCGCGGTGTGGAGCTGGGGCGCCGCGTGCTGTGGCTCATGCGCCGGGACGGCGAACGCCCCAAGTTGCCGGGCGGCCGCCGCCCCTATGTCCGGGCGCCCCTCCCCTCGCGCCCGCTCAGCCTCCGCTACGACCCCGACGAGGAGACCCTCCACCTCGACGAGGGCCGCATCTCGCCGGTACCGCAGGAGGCCTGGGAGTTCACGATGGGGGACGCGAGGATCCTGCAGACGTGGTTCACGGCACGGACGGCCCCCGCGGAACCCGGCACCCTGTCGGCGATCGGCCCCACGGCCTGGCCGCAGCAGCAGACCTCGGAGCTGCTGGAACTGATCACGGTCCTGACCCTGCTGGCGGACGTCCGCGCGGAGCGGGCCGCCCTGGAGATCACAGTGGAGATCACGGCAGCCGACCTGACGGCTGCGGGTGTGCTGCCGCCTCCGCAGACGTCGCGCAGACCGGCGTCGATCCTGGAGCACACGGAAGAAGGACCGGCGGGTCAACTGACGCTGCTGTGAGTCACCCTGCGCGGCGGGGCGGAGCGGGCCGGTGAAGATGCCGGTGCGCGAGGCGTCGGCCGGGTAGGCCCCCATCGCTGCCGGGCGGGGACGAGGCGTGGATGGGGGCGTGCCCGCGCTCGGACCGCACACCGAGGCGCTGCCGCGTGCCGTGGGGATGACGGACGCCGAGATCGCAGCGCTGCGCCGGAACGGCGTGGCGGCCTGAGCGCGGGCCTGACGGTCAGGCGGTCAGTGCTTGCTGCCGCCGAACAGCGAACGGCGCAGCCGGCGCAGCGGCGCGAAGAGGGAGACACGGCTGACCCGAGCACCCCGGTCGCTGCGTCGCGCGGGTTCGCGCGCGGTCAGCTCACGCATCAGCGACGTCGCCTCGACCGCCTGCTGCTGCGGTATGGCGGGCCCCGCCAGCACCGACAGATGGCGGTCGAGGCGCGAACTGGTCGCACCGCTCCCGCAGGTGATCGCAGGAACCCTCGCCCTGCTGCGTGTTATCTGATCCATGTCACTCCCCACCCGTACGAGTCCACCCGGCCCGGGCAGGGTAACCCTATCGCCCCGATGGGGCACTCGTGTATCGCGGTCACAGGATTCACCTTCCCCGCAAGGGTGTTGACGACCCCTCTTGAACTCGGCTTCAAACTCAGCTTCGACTACTCTCCGAATCCAACCGATTTCAGGGCGAGTTGGACAACCGGCTGGCTGGTGGGCTGCGCCGACCCGCCGGCGGGCTCGACGGTCACCGCGAGTGACGTCGCGGACTTGCTCAATCCCGTGGCGACCAGGGGCGATCCCGCCTCGAAGAGCCCGAGGGAGCGCGGTTGCACACGGGGGCGCATGAGCCAGAGCTGATGCACCCGGCCGTTCGCCGGGGTGCCGTATCCGCTGAGCGTGACGACGGCCTGCCCCTCCGAAACGGAAGCCACCGCTCCGATACTTCGGCCCTGGGGGTCCTGGTAGCTGGTCGCGCGGGCGTCGGTCGCGGCCAGAACGTGGGCGATCTCACGTGACTGGGACCGCGCGGCGTCGAGCTGGTTCTGGGTCCGGTCGGCCTGCACCGCGAACAGCGAGGCGACGACCAGCGCGGCGGCCGCGGTGGCGGTGGCGAACGGCACGAACAGCGGGCGCGGCCGCCGGCGCGGCGGCGGGGGCTGCACGCCCCAGACGTGCGGCGGCAGATTGGGCACGTGCTCCTGCCCGGGAGCCGGCTCCTGCGGGGTGGCGCGTACGGCGGCCAGCACCCGGTCGCGCATCGCGACGGGCGGCGGGGCCGCCGTGGACCAGGCGAGGCGGACCGCGTCCTCGGTCAGCGCCCGGACCTCGTCGGCGCACCGGCCACAGTCCTTCAGGTGCTTCTCGAAGCGCCGCCGTTCCCCGGGGTCCAGGGCGTCAAGGGCGTAGGGCGCGGCCAGCGAATGCAGGTCCTCGCGGTGCAGCAGGCGGCCGACCAGGCTCATGCGGCGCCTCCCAGGCAGTCGCGCAGCCGGGTGAGTCCGTCGCGCATACGGGTCTTGACCGTGCCCAGCGGCAGCTTGAGCCGCTCGGCGACCTCACGGTACGTGTAGCCGTCGTAGTACGCGAGCGTGACGGACTGGCGCTGCAGTGCCGTCAGGCGGTCCAGGCAGCGGCGCACCCACTCGCGCTCCAGGCCGGCCTCCACCGTCTCGGCGACCTGGTCGAAGGCGGGTTCGCCGGAGCGCAGGGCCTCGCGTTGCTCGCGTTCACCGGCTGCGCGGGCGCTGCGCACCCGGTCGACGGCGCGGCGGTGGGCGAGGGTGAGAATCCAGGACAGGGCGCTGCCCCGGCCGGGGTCGAACTTGGCTGCGGAGCGCCAGAGTTCGAGCAGCACCTCCTGGGCCACCTCCTCGGACTGGGCGGGGTCGCGGACCACGCGCCGCACGAGCCCGAACACCGGGCCGGACACCAGTCCGTAGAGGTCCTCGAACGCCTTCTGGTCGCCGCCGGCGACGAGCACCAGCAGTTCGTCCGCCTCCACACCGTTCCCCCTCCTGTGGCCGCACCCGGCCCGTCCTCCCACACCAGGCGTTCGCAACTGACGCACCTCCGGCAGAAGTACGTACGCGAGCGCCCGAAACGCGGGTTGACCAAGAAAAAAAGATTTTTTTCTTCGGACCAATCCAAACGGCCTTCTCGCTCCGTATACCCGTCCGTCAAGCAAGTTGGGACCGAGGGACGGACGGCATGACACCTCTTAACTCCAGGAGCGGCGCGGGGCGCAAGGGCCTTGTGACGCTCATCTGTGGGGCACTGGCCACCGGCGGGATCACAGCCGCCAGCGTCGCCGCGCTGGAACCGGGGGCGGCCTCCGCCTCCTCCCACCGGGAGGCCCCGCTCATCTCGGGCACCCCGCAGTACGACAACACCGACCTGTACGCGTTCGTCAGCCCGGACAAGCCCGACACCACCACGATCGTGTCGGACTACATCCCCTTCGAGGAGCCGGCCGGCGGCCCGAACTTCTACCAGTTCGCGGATGACGCCCAGTACGACATCCACATCGACAACAACGGTGACGCGAAGGACGACCTGATCTTCCGCTACACCTTCAAGACCCAGATCAAGAACAAGAAGACGTTCCTCTACAACACGGGTGTGGTCGACAACCTGACCGACCCGGACCTGAACGTCACCCAGTCGTACAACCTCGACCTCATCAAGCTGAGGAACGGCCGGCAGCAGTACACGACGAGGATCGCCAGCGACGTCCCGGCGGCCCCGTCGGACGTCGGCAAGGCGTCGATGCCGGACTACGCGAAGCTGCGCTCGCAGGCCATCTACAAGACCACGAACGGCGGCGCGACCTTCGCCGGCCAGGCCGACGACCCGTTCTTCGCCGACCTGCGCGTCTTCGACCTGCTGTACGGCGGCAACCTCAGCGAGGTCGGCAACGACACCCTCAAGGGCTACAACGTCAACACGATCGCCCTCCAGGTGCCCAACGACCTGATCCGGCAGTCCGCTTCGCGTCCGACGGTCGGTATCTACGCGACGACCCAGCGCCGGAACGCGCGGGGCTACTACTCGCAGGTCTCGCGCCTCGGCAACCCGCTGGTCAACGAGGTCGTCAACCCGCAGAAGGACAAGGACAAGTTCAACGCGTCCCAGCCCAAGGACGACGCGCAGTTCCTGCGGAACGTCACCAACCCGGAACTGCCCAAGCTGATCCAGCAGATCTACAACATCAAGGCGCCGTCCGAGCCCCGCAACGACCTCGTCAGCGTGTTCCTCACGGGTGTCAAGGGCCTCAACACGCTGCAGCCGCAGGCCGTGCCGTCGGAGATGCTCCGCCTGAACACGTCCATCAAGCCCGCCGCCAAGCCCAAGCGGCTCGGTGTCCTGGACGGTGACAACGCGGGCTTCCCGAACGGGCGCCGGCTCACCGACGACGTGATCGACGAGGCGCTCCAGGTCATGGAGGGCGAACTGGTCGGTTCCAAGAACGACCTGGGCGACGCGGTCGACAAGAACGACAAGAGCTTCGAGAAGTACTTCCCGTACGTGGCCGAGCCGACGTCCGGCTCGCGCGGCAAGATCGCCAAGTCGGCGGCCGGCAGCAGCACGAAGAGCGCGCTGGGCGACGCCCTGACCGGTTCGAGTGACAGCAACACGACGCTGATCGCCGGGTCGGCGGCCGCTGGTGCGGCGGGCGCGCTGCTGATCGGCACCGGGTTCGGCTGGTGGCGGCGGCGGATGCGGCGGCCGTACTAGTCGCCGCCGCGGCAAGGGCGGTCGGGGGTCTGCGGGTCTGCGGGACGGCCGTGGCCGGTCGCGCCCGCGCGACGCGCACACCCGCCGCGGCCCCGCCCCCTACCGGGCGCTCGACGCGCCCCCCATCTACTGGCGCGGCCCGCACTCACCCAATCCCCCACGGTGCGGGCCGCGCCGCCTCGCGCGAACAGCTACTAGGAGAGGGCATGGCCCCGGGTACCAACGACAAGCAGCCCGCCGAGACGAAGGACGACGAACGCGTCACCGCCCTGCGCCGGTTCGCCGCCGCGGGGCGGAACTGGCGGCGGGCGCAACTCGCCGGCTCCGCCCTGCTGATGGCGATCGCGCTGACCGGTGGCGCGATCGCCTTCGGGTCCTCCGGCGACGGCGGCACGGCACCGGTGGCCACGTCGAGCGCGGTGGACCCGGCACTGCTGGCGAGCGGGGACCTCGACACCACGATCGCCTCTCTCCAGGCCCATCTCCGCACCCAGCCGAAGGACTCCGACAGCTGGGCCACCCTCGGCCTCGCCTACGTCGAGCAGGCGCGCACCAAGGGCGACCCGTCCCGCTACCCGCAGGCCGAGAAGGCCCTCCAGCGCGCGCTGCGCATCACCCCGGACAACGACCAGGCGCTGGCCGCCGAGGCCGCGCTCGCCGCCGCCCGGCACGAGTTCGCGCCGGCGCTCGGCTACGCGGACCAGGCCCTGAAGCAGAACCCGTACAACGCCAACGCCCTGTCCTCCCGGATCGACGCCCTGGTGGAACTCGGCCGCTACGGCGAGGCGAGCAAGGCGGCCGACCTCGCCGACCAACGCAAGCCGGGCGTACCGGTGTTCACGCGGTTCGCGTACGTGCGGGAGCTGCGCGGTGACGTGCAGGGCGCCCGGCGGGTGCTGCAGCAGGCCCTGGCCACGGCCACTTCGAAGGGTGACATCTCCTACGTGGCCGCCCAGCTCGGTCTGCTCGCCTGGAACCAGGGCGACTACAAAAGCGCGCTGGACTACTACGCCCGCGCGCTGGCCGCCGACGACACCTACCTTCCCGCGCTGGAGGGCCGGGCCCGCGCCCAGGCGGCGACCGGCGACCGGGCCGACGCCATCAAGGGCATGGAACTGGTCGTCTCCCGCTACCCCCTGCCCCAGCCGCTGGTCGAGCTCGGCGAGCTGTACGAGGACCGGGGCGCCAAGGGCGACCGGGCGAAGGCCGAGAACCAGTACAGCCTCGTCGAGGCCTGGATCGCGCTCGCCCGCGCCAACGGCGTCAACGCCGACCTCGACACCGCCCTCGCCGCCGCGGACCACGGCAACAAGGCCGAGGCGCTGAAGGCCGCGCGCACCGAGTGGTCCCGCCGCCACACCGTGCACACCGCGGACGCGCTGGCCTGGGCCCTGCACGTCAACGGCAAGAACAAGGAAGCGCTGCCGTACGCCCGGCAGTCCACCGCCACCGGTTACCGCAACGCCTCCTTCCTCTACCACCTGGGCATGATCGAGCTGGCGAACGGCCGGAAGGCGGCCGGCCGGGCCGACCTCACCAAGGCCCTCAAGCTCAACCCGGCCTTCTCCCCGTTGGGCGCCCGTGCGGCCCGCAAGGCGCTGGAGGCCTCGAAGTGAACCTGCGCCGGATCGCCGCCCTCTTCACCACGGCCTGCGCCCTGGCCCTCCTCCCCGCCACGGCCGCGAGCGCCCACCCGCTCGGCAACTTCACCGTCAACAAGTACGACGGTCTCGTCGCCGCTCCCGGACAGCTCCGTGTCGACCACTTCGAGGACCTCGCCGAGATCCCGGCGACCCAGGCCAAGCCCGACCTGAAGCGGCTCGGCGAAGCCCAGTGGGCCGAGCAGCGCTGCACGACGGCGGCGGACGGCAGCAGGCTCACCGTCGACGGCAAGGCGACCCCGCTGACCGTCACCAGCAGCCGTGCCCAACTGCGCCCCGGCCAGGCCGGGCTGAACACCCTGCGGGTGTCGTGCCGGTTCACCGCGCCGCTGCCGAAGGGCGCCACCGTCACCCTGGGCTTCCACAGCGCGGGCACCGACTCCGGCCCCGGCTGGCGGGAGATCACCGCGCGCGGCGACCGGATGACGCTGACCAGGACGGACGTGCCGAAGGCGTCCCTCTCCCACGAACTCACCAGCTACCCGAAGGACCTGCTCTCCTCCCCGGCCGACATCACCACCGCCGCCGTCCGGGTACGGCCGGGCGGCCCGGCCCTCGCCCAGGAGCGGCAGGCCGCCCCGGGTGCCGAGATCCTGCCCCGGGGCATCGACCACTGGACCCAGGCGCTGACCGACCTGGTCGCCCGCAACCACCTCACCGTCGGCTTCGCGGTGCTGGCCCTCTTCATCTCGATCGGCCTCGGCGCGATGCACGCCCTCGCACCGGGCCACGGCAAGACCCTGATGGCGGCGACCGCGGCGGCCCGTGGCGGCCGCGCCCGCCTGCGCGACGTCCTCCCGCTGGCCGCGTCGGTCACCGTCACCCACACCCTGGGCGTGGTCGCCCTCGGCGTCCTGGTGACGGCGGGTTCGGCGGCCACGCCCTCGGTGATCGCCTGGCTGGGCGTCGCGAGCGGCCTCATGGTCCTGGCCGCGGGCGCGAACCTGACCCGCAGGGCATGGCACAACCGCACCCACGAACACGCCCACTCCCACACCGACGGCCACCACCATCACCACGACCACGCTCACGACCACGACCACGACCACGACCACGAGCGCGACCACGAGCACGAGGCGACCGAGCAGCGGGAGCCGGCCCTGGTCGGCGCCCACGCCGTCGCCCACACGCACGCCGTCGCCCACACGCACCCGCACCCGCACCCGCAGGGCCACGCCGACACGCACGAGCCCGGCCACTCTCATGACCACGACCACGGTCATGACCACGACCACGCGCGTGACCACGACCACGCGCGTGACCACTCTCACGGCCACGACCACTCTCACGGCCATGACCACGGCACCCAGCCGCACCCTTCAGCCCGTCCGGCTTCCGAGGACGAGGCCGTCCAGGCCGAAGCGGGCGTCGGGGGCGCAGCCCCCGCACACGGCCACACCAGCGGGCACACGCACAGTCACGGCGGCCACACCCACACGCACCCCACGGCCCCCACCATCCGCGGCACGATCCTCCTCGGCTTCGCAGGCGGCCTCGTTCCCAGCCCCTCCGCCGTCGTCGTGCTGGTCGGCGCCGCCGCCCTCGGCCAGGCCTGGTTCGGGCTGCTCCTCGTCGTCGCCTACGGCGTCGGTCTCGCGCTGACGCTGACCGCCGCCGGGTTCGCCGTCGTCAAGTTGGGTACGGGAATGACTCGGGTGATGGACAAACGCCCCCGCTGGACCGCCCATCCCATGGCCACGCTGGTCCGCAGGACCACCCCGCTCGTCTCGGCGCTCGTGGTCGTGGCCCTGGGCGCAGGACTGGTGCTCAAGGGGGCCGCATCCGCATTCCTCTGAGTTACGTTTGTGATGAGTTCGCGCGAGCTGCCGTGGGGGGCCACCCGTGACCGAAGAGCCGGGTCGTGAGCGAGTGATCGCGGGCCGCTACCGACTCCTGTCCCCGCTGGGCGAGGGCGGGATGGGCACCGTGTGGCGGGCCCGCGACGAGGTGCTGGGCCGTGACGTCGCCGTCAAGGAGGTGCGGGCGCCCGCCGGGCTGCCCGGCCCCGACGTCGAGCGGATGTACGCCCGTCTGGAACGCGAGGCCTGGGCCGCGGCCCGGGTCGCGAACCGCAATGTCGTGACGGTGTACGACGTGGCGATGGAGGGCGGACGGCCCTGGGTCGTCATGGAGTTGATCCCGGGCGTGTCCCTGGCCGACGTGCTGGAGGCGGAGGGACCGATGTCGCCGCAGCGGGCGGCGGGCATCGGCGCCGAGGTACTGTCCGCGCTGCGGGCCGCGCATTCCGCCGGGGTGCTGCACCGGGACGTGAAGCCCGGCAACGTGCTGCTGTCGAACGACGGCCGGGTGGTGCTCACCGACTTCGGCATCGCCACGGTCGAGGGCAGCTCGGCGCTGACCATGACCGGCGAGGTGATCGGCTCACCGGAGTTCCTCGCCCCGGAGCGGGCGCTCGGCCGGGCGTTCGGCCCCGAGTCCGACCTGTGGTCGCTCGGGGTGCTGCTGTACGCGGCGGTGGAGGGCACCTCGCCGTTCCGGCAGCACACCCCGCTGAGCACCCTGCGGGCCGTGGTGGACGAGGAGTTGCCGCCGCCCTACCGGGCCGGGCCGCTCACCCCGGTCATCGAGGGGCTGCTGCGCAAGGACCCGGCGCACCGGCTGTCGGCCGAACAGGCCGAGCACGACCTGCGGTTGATCGCGGCCGGCGGCACGCCGGGCACGGCCGTCACCGTCCCGGTGCCGGCACCGTACGAGGCCCCGACCCTGGTCGCCCGGCAGCCTCGGCCGTCCTCGCCCACGCCCCCGATGCCCACCCCGGCCGACAGCTGGCCCACCGCCCCGGAGCGGGACGGCAACCGCAGGGCCGGTACCGTCCTGGTCATCGGCCTGGTGCTGGTCGCCCTCGCGCTCGGCGGGCTGACCTACGCCCTGCTCAACCACGGCAACGGGGGCGACGGCGGCGACGCCGGTGCCGGTCAGTCGGCGAGCAGCCTCAGCTCCCCGGCGCCCAGCCGGAGCAGCAGCGCCGCGTCCAGGTCCCCGTCGGCGTCCGCGAGCAGCAGCGCGCCCGCGCAGAGTGTGAAGGTCGCCGTGGCCGGGTCCCGTACGGACTATTCGGGGGCCTGTCCGCCGTCGTCCGCGCAGGCGCCCACGTTCACGGCGACGTTCACGGTGGGGCGCGTGCCCGTGGACGTGCAGTACCGGTGGGTGCTGAAGAACGGCACGCTGGACGACCGGGGCTGGAAGACGCTGTCCTTCCCGGACGGCGGCGGGCGGACCCGCCAGACGAGGGTGACCGTGACGACCTGGTCCGACAGCGGGACCCTGAGCGACGCGATCGCCGTGGAGGTGCGCAGTCCGGTGGAGACGACGTCCGACTCGGTGCCGTTCTCGGTCACCTGCACCACGACGACGGAGACCCCGACCGGCGGGGCCTCCGCTTCGGTTTCGACGTCGCCTTCGCCTTCGGCCTAGGGCCTCAGGAGGCGTTGGCGGTCAGCGCCGGCAGGTAACCGCCGGAGTGGCCGGCCGCGGTGGGGTGGTACGACTCGGTGATGTCCAGCCAGTTGACGCTGTGCAGCCAGGAGCTGCCGGAGCAGATCTCGTGGCCGGCGAACGCGGAGCGGACGTCGGCGAAGGTGAAGCCGTGGTCGGCGGCGCGCTTGGCGATCGCGTTGTCGATGTAGTCGGCGGCGTTGTTGATGGCGGTGCGCTTGGTCGTGGAGAGACCGAGGCAGGTGGTGCCCAGCAGGTAGAAGCGGGGGTAGCCGAGGACGACGACCTTGGCGTCGGGGGCCTTGGCGCTGATCGCGTCGTAGACCTTGTCGAGCTTGCCGGGGAGCGTGGAGTCCACGTAGGCCTCGGCGGTGCTGATACGTGACAGGCAGGTGCTGTCGGAGCTGAGCACACAGGTCGTCATGACGTCGGCGAAACCGGCGTCGTTGCCGCCGATGGTGAGGGAGACCAGGGCGGTCGAGGAGCTGAGTGTGCCGAGCTGGCCGGAGAGCACGTCGTCGGTGGTGGCGCCCGAACAGGCGAGGAACGAGAACGAGGACGGGCTGTGGGCGGCGTTCCACAGGTAGGGGTAGGCGTTGGTGCTGCGGTCGCAGCTGCCGCTTGAGCTGATGTAGCTGCCGGCGCCGACACCGGACGAGTAGGAGTCGCCGAGCGCCACATAGCCCCCGGTCGCGGCCTGCGCCTGCGTCGCGGCCGCTCCGGTGAGGGCGAGGCCGGTGGCGAGGAGGAGCGAGGTCACGTATGCCGTAATTCGGGAACGTCTCATGGAACCTCCCTTTAGCAGGATCTCTGCCACAACTGTCGTAGCAACTACGCGTGTTGACGGGAAGTGTCCATGCCAAAACTGTTCAGGTTCCCCACCGACCGCGGACGGACCGATCCTGCGCGTTCCCGGCGGGTTTGACGGCGTTCGGTGGAGTTACGGCCCCCGTGTCGTAAACGATCACCCAAACGCGCCCGAATCGAGCGACTTTTTCCCTTGAGGCATCAGGTGCCTCCGGCGAACGGTCATGTCCGGAGACCTGCTTGACGCCTCCCGTTCGGCTGCGCGACATTGAAGCCCGGCATCCGACGCCTTGGGGGGCAAAGTCGGCCATGCAGACCATACGGCTCACACCATCATCAACAGCGGACGAACGGGCACGGCCAGGACCGGGGAGGGACCTGAGACCTCTGCTCGCGGGGGCCGCCACTGCCGTCGCCGGAACCGGCGCGCTGCTCGCGTTCACCGACTCGGGCGCGTCGTCGCGCGGGCCGTTCGCGCTGTTCTACCTGCTCGCCGCGCCGGCCGTGGCGATCGGTGCGGCACTGCGCGGACTCGATCCGTTCGCCCGGGTACTCACCGCACTGGCGGGTGCCGTCGCCCTGGACATGCTGGTCGCCCAGGGCATGCTCGCCACCCACCACTGGACCTGGCGCGGCGGCCTCGTCGCCGTGACCACGATCAGCCTTTTCCTGCTTCTGCTGGTACTCCTGCGACCGGTGGAACGCATTCTCGAACGAATTTCCCGGAACACCCGGAAAACCAGTTCGAGTTGCGGAACGAGGTCGGCCAAGGTTTCGTAACGGCCGCACCAACAAAAAAGTGGGGCCAATTCCCGGCCTTGCCATACTGGTTCAATCATCAATACCGTCGTACATCTCACCCGCAGCGGATCATCATCAAGCGGCTCCAGGGGAGGGCTCAAGGACCGCGATGTTCCGGGGCGGGGCGCGGTAGGGGGGTGCCGTGCTCGGTGACCGCAATGACCACCGTCTTTTCCCAGGTGACCACTGTCGTTTCCGAGCCGTGCCGCGCGACCGGCTGCCGTTTACCGGCGGACCGGTCAGCTTTGCCAGCTCACCTGAGGACACGGAGACCCTTTTTCCGTACCACGGGTGAGAACCCCCCTTTCGAACCGGACACGGAAGCGGGCCGCCCAAGGGGCGGGCGGTCCACCGGACGAGAGGGACAAGACTCATGAGTTCCGTTCTGCGCCCACCGGCCGCGGGCCAAGATCCGTTAATCGCGGGCGAATACCGGCCGATCTCCTCCCATCTGGCGATCACACCGCCGGTGAGCGTGGTGATTCCCGCCATGAACGAGGCGGAGAATCTCCCCTACGTCTTCAAGACACTTCCCGGCTGGATTCACGAAGTGGTGCTGGTGGACGGCAATTCCACCGACAACACCGTGGACGTGGCACGGGAGTTGTGGCCCGACGTGAGAGTCGTGGAACAGCGGGGCAAGGGCAAGGGGGATGCCCTGATCACCGGGTTCGAGGCGTGCACCGGCGACATCATCGTCATGGTGGACGCCGACGGCTCGGCCGACGGCCACGAGATCGTGTCGTACGTCTCCGCCCTGGTCTCGGGCGCCGACTTCGCCAAGGGCTCGCGCTTCGCCAATGGCGGCGGCACGGACGACATGACCTTCATCCGCAAGCTCGGCAACTGGGCGCTGTGCACGGTCGTCAACCGCAAGTTCGGCGCCCGTTACACCGACCTCTGCTACGGATACAACGCGTTCTGGCGGCACTGCCTCGACAAGATCGACCTCGACTGCACCGGCTTCGAGATCGAGACCCTGATCAACATCCGGGTGGTCAAGGCCGGCCTGAAGGTCCAGGAGATACCCAGCTACGAGTACCTCCGCATCCACGGCACCAGCAACCTGCGCGCCGTCCGCGACGGCCTGCGCGTGCTCAAGGTGATCCTGAAGGAGCGCTCCAACCGGCGTGAGCTGCGCCGGCAGGTGCGGCGCTCCCCGATGCTCACCACGGGCCGGGGAGAGTCGTCTTGAGCGATCCCGACATCTCCGTCGTGATCTGCGTGTACACCGAGGACCGCTGGGAGGACATCCTCGCGGCGGTCTCCTCGGTGCGCGCCCAGTCGTATCCGGCGCTGGAGACCCTGCTGGTCGTCGACCACAACCCCGCGCTCCTGGAACGGCTCACGAAGGAGTACAAGGAGGCCACGGACGTGCGGGTGCTCGCCAACGCGGGCCCCCGCGGCCTGTCCGCGGGCCGCAACACGGGCATCGCCGCGTCCTACGGCGAGGTCATCGCCTTCCTCGACGACGACGCGGTGGCCGAGCGGGACTGGCTGCGCCGCTTCGCCGAGGGGTACGCCGACCCGACGGTGATGGCGGTCGGTGGCCGGACCGTGCCGATCTGGGCCTCGGGCCGCCGCCCGGACTGGTTCCCCGAGGAGTTCGACTGGGTCGTCGGCTGCACCTACCGGGGGCTGCCGCCGGGCCGCGTACGGGTCCGCAACGTCCTGGGCGGAAACGCTTCTTTCCGGCGGGCGGCCTTCGACGCGGCGGGCGGCTTCGCCACCGGCATCGGCCGCGACGGGGACAAACGGCCGCTGGGCTGCGAGGAGACCGAGCTGTGCATCCGGCTCACCCGGGCCCGCCCGGACGCCGTGCTGCTCATCGACGACCGCGCGGTGATCCACCACCGGGTCCCTGAGGTCCGCGAGCACTTCGGCTACTTCCGCACCCGCGCCTACGCCGAGGGCCTCTCCAAGGCCCTGGTCGCCCGCAGCGTGGGCGCCGGCAAGGGCCTGGAGTCCGAACGCCGGTACACCACGCGGGTGCTGCCCGCCGGGGTCGCCCGTGGCCTGCGGGACGCGCTGCTGGCCCGGCCGGGCGGCGCGGGCCGGGCGGGCGCGATCGTCGCCGGGGTGCTGACGGCGGCGGGCGGCTACGTGGTCGGGAGCGTGCGGGCGCGGCGGGGCGGGGCGGCCTTCGCGGTCGCCGGGATCGACGAGGGTCTGCGCGACGCGTGCGTCCCTGCCGGCGGGGGTCCGCCCGTCACGTGCGCCGCTCCCGACGGGGGTCCGCCCGGCGCGGGCGCCGCTGCCGACGGGGGTGCCCGATGAGTGACACCCCGGTCCCCATCCTCATGTACCACTCGGTCGCGACCGCGCCCAACGACGCCACCCGCGCGCTGTCGGTGGCACCGGAGGCGTTCGCCGAACAGATGGCGCTCATCGGCGACCTGGGCCTGACCCCGGTCAGCACGGCCGAGCTGGCCGCGCGCTGGCGCTCCGGCGCTCCGCTTCCCGTCCGTCCCGTCCTGATCACCTTCGACGACGGCTACGAGGGCGTGCACCGGTACGCCCTGCCCGTGCTCGCCAAGCACGGCTTCGCCTCCACCCTGTTCGTCTCGACCGGCTGGATCAGGGGCGCGTACGACACCGGGGGCGGCCTGGACGTCATGCTCGACTGGGACCAGGTGCGCGACCTCGCGGGCGCCGGCTGCGAGATCGGCGGGCACAGCCACACCCACCCGGAGCTCGACCAGCTGGACGACGAGCGGCTGCGCACCGAGCTGGTGACCAGCCGGGAGATCGTCACCGACGAACTCGGCACCGCACCGGCCTCGTTCGCCTACCCGTACGGCTACTCCAGCCGCCGGGTCCGGCAGGCCGTGCGGGCGGCCGGGTACGCCCAGGCGCTCGCCGTCGGCAACCAACTCGCCCGCCGCCGTCAGGGTCCGTTCGCGCTGCGGCGCGTCACCGTGCGCCGCAGTACGGACGCCACGGAGTTCGCGCGGCTGCTCGAAGGCCGCGCGGTCGCCCGCACCTTCGCCAGGGACCGTGCCCTCACCAAGGGGTACGCCGTCCTCCGCAGAGCACGCCAGGTCCGCCGGAAGGCCATCCGTTCCCGTGTCTGACACGACCACCACGACCAAGACCGCGACCACCGCGGCGCCGGCGCCCGAGCAGTCGGGGCACCGTCTTCGCCTGCCCGGACGGGGTGGCGCGGCCGGCGGCAGCCCACTCTTCCGGAACGCCTACGCGCTGATGCTCAACACCGGCATCTCCGCAGTCCTGGGCCTCGGCTTCTGGCTGGCCGCGGCCCGCTACTACTCCGAGTCGGCCGTCGGCCAGGGCTCCGCCGCCATCGCCGCCATGAAGCTCCTCGCGGGGCTCACCGCAGTGACCCTGACCGGCGCCCTGGCCCGCTTCATCCCCGTAGCCGGGCGCCGCACCGGCACTTTCATCTTCCGTACCTACGCAGTCAGTTCGCTGATCGTGGCGCTGGCGGCCGGGGTCTTCCTGACCATGCTGGGCGTGTGGGGGCCGTCGTACCGCTTCCTGCACGGGCCGCTGCCCGGACTCGGGTTCGTGGCGGCGGTGATCGCCTGGAACCTGCTCACGCTCCAGGACGGCGTGCTGACCGGGCTGCGCAGCGCGCCCTGGGTACCGGTGGGCAACACCGTGTTCTCGGCGGTGAAGCTGGCCCTGCTGGTCGCCTTCGCGGCGGCGATCCCGGTGGCGGGTGTCTTCGTCTCCTGGGTCGCCGCGATCGCCACCTCGTTCGTCCCGCTGGGGTGGCTGGTGTTCCGGCGTCTGGTGCCCCGGCACGTGAAGGCGACCGAGGACCACGCGGCACCGCCCACCCTGAAGGAGATCGGCAGGTTCCTGGCCGGGGACTACACCGGCTCGCTGTTCTCCCTCGCCGTGGTCTACCTGGTCCCGGTGATCATCGCGTCGCAGGTCAGTTCCGCGGACAACGCGTACTTCTACATCACCACCACCATCGGCGGCACCACCAACCTGCTGGCCATCAACATGGGCGCCTCACTGACCGTCGAGGGCTCGCACGATCCGGCCCGGCTGGCCGGCAACACCCGGGCCGCGCTGCGGCGGATGGCCCGGATCATGATCCCCCTGTGCGCGCTGCTGTTCCTCGGGGCGCCCTGGATCCTCGGCGTGTTCGGCCCCGGTTACGCGGACGCGGCGACGCCGCTGCTGCGCTGGTTCGCGGTGGGCGCGCTGCTGCGGGTCGTGATGGAGACGTACTTCGCGGTGCTGCGCGCGCAGAGCCGTACCGCGGGCCTCGCCTGGCTGCAGGGCCTGCTGTGCGTGCTGGTGCTCGGGCTGACCCTGCTGTTGCTGCCCCGGATGGGGCTGACCGGCGCGGGCGTGGCCGAGATCTCCAGCCTCGCGGTGATCGTGACGATCGCGGCGCCCCGGCTGTGGAAGACGCTCCGGTCGGCGCCCGCGGAGATCCCCGAGGGCACGGCGCCGGACGGCGACCTCGCCGACCTGGGGCCCCTCCCCCGCTTCCGGCTTCGCTCCGGCGGGGGGACTGCCGTGGTTCGGACCGCCGCCGCACCGCGCAGGCGGGGTCCGGCGTGGGCGCTGGACAGCGACACCCTCGCCCTCGGCGTCCATGTGGACTTCGACCATGTGGAGCGCCGCCCGGACGTGCGGCCCGGTCCGGGAACCCCGCCCGCCGGGACGCCCGTGGTCCGGCCGGACGACCGGCCGACCCGGGCGCTTCGGCCGCCGCGGAATCCGCCGTCGCCGGTGGAGCAGCGGGAGCCGCACACCGAGGCCTCGCTCGGGCCCGCCGAGGCCGCGCTGCTGAAGGAGGCGGAGGTCCACGCGCCGTTCGGGAGGGCGGCCGTACCGGAGGAAGCGGGCGAGGTGCCGGCCGCGGCCGCGGAGGAACCGGCGAGCCCGCTGCGGGAGCGGTTGACGCCCACCCGTCCTGGTGCGGTCCTCGGCTGTCTCCTGGTCGCCGCCCTGCTGCTCTACTGGGTGCCGGCGGTCCGGCTCGACGACGCGGACCTGGACCGGATGGGCGGGCTCGGGCTGGTCTCGGTGCTGCCGCCGGCGACGCTGGCCGGGGCGGCGCTGCTGGTCACGGTCTTCGCCGGGCTACTGTGGCTGCGCCGGGAGCACAAGGCGCTGCTCCTGGTCACCCTGCTGGCGACGGTCGTGTCACTCCACGCGCTGCCCGCCGTGATCGAGACGGAGCCGCGCTTCCCGACCGCCTGGCAGCACCTCGGGTTCATCGACTACATCGACCGCACCGGGTCGGCGGTACCGGACCTGGACGCCCGCTGGAGCTGGCCGGGCTTCTTCGCGGCGGCCGCGTTCATCGGCCGGGCGTGCGGGGTCACGGACTTCACCGAGGTCATCCGCTGGTGGCCCACCTTCATTGAACTCGCCTATCTGGCACCGATGTTCCTGCTCGTACGGTCGCTGCGGGCGAGCTGGCAGGCGAAGTGGACCGGCATCTGGATCTTCGTGCTGTGCGGCTGGGTCGGCCAGGACTACTTCTCCCCGCAGGGCTTCACCTATCTGCTCTACCTGGTGTTCGTGGCGATCCTGCTCGTCTGGTTCCGCGCCCCGCACCTCGTCTGGACCAGGTTCCGGCCCGGCGAGGCGGAGGTCGAGCCGGCCGACCGCCGTCAACAGGCCGTGCTGCTCCTGGTGCTGATCGGTCTGTACGCGGCGACGGTGCCGGCGCACCAGCTCACCCCGTTCGTGATGCTGGGCGTGCCGGCGGCCCTGGTCCTGACCGGCAGGTCGGAACTGCGGGGCCTGCCCCTGCTGTTCGGGGTGGTCGCGGCCGTCTGGCTGGGCTTCATGGCCGAGCCGTACTGGTCCGGGCACTTCAACGAGCTGTTCGGCGGCGTCGGCGGCGTCGGCAGCAACGTCTCCACCTCGGTCTCCGGCCGTATGCAGGGCGGCAGTCCGGCCCACAAGCTGGTGCTGTACGTCCGGGTGCTGCTGGCCGGCGGCATGATGGCGTCCGCCGTCTGGGGCTGGTGGCGCCGCCGCCTCCACCGGTACCGCGAGCGGTCCCTGCTGGTCCTGACCTTCGTGCCGTTCCTGGGGTTCGGCATGCAGTCGTACGGCGGCGAGATGGCGCTGCGCGTCTTCATGTTCGCCGTGCCGGGCGCGGCCCTGCTGGCAGGGCTCGCCCTGTTCCCGCGCACCGGTTCCACGGCGAAGGAACGGGAGAAGGACAGGGGCCGCCTGGCGCCGGTGGCCGCGCTCCTGGCCGGGTTGCTGCTCATGGGCGGCTTCCTGGTGGCTCGTTGGGGCAACGAGTCGTTCGAGCGGGTGCGGCCCGGCGAGGTCGCCGCCATGGACTGGGTCTACGCCCACGACAGGCCGACGGTACGGCTGCTGTGGCTGAGCAGCGACACCGTCGACGACGTGACCCCGGCGATCCCGTGGGGCGCGAAGGACATGGAGCGGGTCGACTACGTGCCGACGCTCGCGCCGACCGATCCGGTGCTGGTGTCGAGTCTGGTCAAGGCGCTCAAGGACGCCGGTCCGAACTCGTACCTGATGGTCAACAGCGGTCAGGTCACCTATCTCCGGATGGACGCCGGCTACTCGGCGGCCTGGGAGAGCCGACTGATCCGGAACCTGGACGACCGACGGGATCTGCGGAAGGTGCTGGTCAACGACGACGCCGCCCTGTACGTGCTGCGCACCCCGCCCGCGGGTGCGGTGGCCGGGCCGGATCCGGGGCCGGTCGGACCGCGGATCACCTGGACGCCGTGGTCGGTGATCGGCGCTCTCGCCGCCGTCGCGCTGGTCCTGCTGCTGGCCGCGCGCGAGGTGTTCCGGGTCGCGGTCCGGCCCGGGGTGCGTCACCTGCGTCTGCTGCAGGGCGGTTTCTGGTTCTCCATGCCGCTGCTCGCGGTGGTGCTGGCGTCGTTGGCGCAGCGGTTCCTGACGCTCAAGTGACAAGGGCGAAGTGGCTCACCGGGTTCACCGGGCTTCTTGGGCTCACCTGGTGAGCCACTTCACCTCGTACGCCCGCAGGCCGAACCGCTTCCCGTCCACTTCCGCGCTGATCGCCCGGTCGAGGGTGTTGACCACCAGGACGGTCCGGTCACTCGCGAGGACGCGGACGTCCGGCACGTCGTCCCGGGCGACGGGGACCTTCTCGTACCTGGTCCCCGGCGGGAACGCCGTCCCGAACCGCGACACCAGGTCGTACATGGGCAGGGCCTGCCCGCCGTCCGCGCTGTCGGTCGTGGTCCACAGGCAGCCGGCGCAGGCGCCGCCCTTCTCGTCCTCCGGGTTCCAGTAGAAGCCGGAGTCGGCGCCGCCCTCGACCAGGGCGATCATGCCGGTGGCCTGGACGGCGACCCGGTGTTCCTCGGTCCAGCCGTCACGCCGGTCCCGGCCGTCGGCCGGCTCGACGTAGTACTCGGCCCACCACAGCGGCAGGTCGTGGGTCTGTCCGCGCACCCATCGGCTGACGGCGGTGAGCTTCTGCGTGGCCGCGAACTCGTCCGGCAGCAGGTCGTCGTCGTTGGTGTAGCTGGAGCCGTCGACGACCACGAAGTCGGCGCCCGCCTTGTGGGTGTTCCAGTAGTCGAAGGCGTCGACGACCCGCTGGTCCATGACGCCCCAGGGGCCCTTGAGGGCGGCGGAGGCGTTCTCGGTCCGGCGCGGGTCGAAGCTGTCCATCACCAGGTAAGGGCCGCCGACCATGATGTGCTTGTCGACGGCCTTCAACGCCTTGTAGACGAGGTTGTAGAGCTCGGTGTAGCCCTCGTAGTCCCAGCGGCCCTCGGCGTTGTTCCAGAAGCCCTTGAACTCGTTCCAGACGACGAAGTGCCGTACGTCCGGATAGCGCCTGGCGACGGTCGCGGCGAGGTCGGCGTAGTCCTGGTAGTGGTCGGGCGTGGGCGCGGTCTCCAGGGCGGCCTGGCTCCAGTCGGTGTTGTCCGCACCGGCCCTGCCGCCCTTCATCCAGTCCGGCGAGCAGCACAGGGTGATCACCGGGGTGCCGCCCGACCTGCGCATGAAGTCGACGCGCCGGTCCAGCGCGCCGAAGTCGTAACGTCCCTTCACCGGTTCGGGGTTGTCGGCGCCCCAGCCCATGACGGCCTGGACCTGCGGCAGGCCGGCGTGCCGGGACAGCAGCTTCTCGACGCGCTCGGTGGCCGTCGCGCTGCCTTCGTCGGCGCTGTACTGGGTGTGGGTGAAGCCCCAGCCCACGTACGGCTCGGTGGTCTCGGGCGGGGTGGCGGGGGTGCCGTGCACCTTGTCGCCGTCCCGGGTGGTGCCCGCGGTGTCGCCGCCCCGGGGAAGCGTGTTGACCAGTGTCACGACCAGGGCGAGTACCGCCGCGCCCACCCCGAGCAGGGCGGCGAGCCGCCACCGCCGGGCCCCCGAATTCCACCCATGACGTACCATCAGGGACAACAATAACGGCGGAAATCGCCCCGGGGGGCAGGTCTTGCGAACACCCGCGCCCCGAACGCGGCGGCGGCTTCGCCGTGCGGGGACGGGCAGCGAACCGGCGCTGCCATCCGAGGGAAATGCCGTGCGCGCGGCACATCCGTGCCGGATCATGGCGGCATGTCTGCCAAACCGCACGAGACGCTGCCGATCCGGCTCAACGTCGACGACTCCGACTCCCCGTCCGATGTCGTCGACGCGCTGTTCCTCGGCCGCTTCGCGACGGGCGAGCAGCCGTACTCGCACGCGGCCAACATCGACCGGGTGCGCTCCGGGGCGACCCTGCTGCCGAAGGAGGCGCGGGTGCTGCGGGTGGCCCGCGACGACGACCGCAGCGCGACCCTGGCGGAAGGCGACGGCTGGACCCTGCTGGTCTCCCGCTGGAACCGGGGCGCGGACGTCACGGTCACCGCGACCACCGCCGAGCTGGCCGCCAAGGTGCTGAACGAGGCGACGGACGGCGCGGCGGACGAGCCGGAACCGCAGCCGGAGAACGTGACCATGGGGTTCTGGTACGTCTCACCGCGCCGCGGCCCGCACCGCACCACGCGGCAGATCTCCGCGGGTACGTGGGACGAGGTCCGCGCCAACTACACGGCGCCGGTCGCGGACGCGATGGACCGGCTGATGAAGACGACGCCTCAGGACATCGCCGGCCGGCTCCTGCTGCTGCACGGGCCGCCGGGCACCGGCAAGACCTCCGCCCTGCGCACCCTGGCCCGGTCCTGGCGGGACTGGTGCCAGGTGGACTGCGTCCTCGACCCGGAGCGGCTCTTCTCCGACGTCGGATATCTGATGGACATCGCGATCGGCGAGGAGGACGGCGCCGGCAAGGGCCGCTGGCGGCTGCTGCTGCTGGAGGACTGCGACGAGCTGATCCGCGGCGAGGCGAAGCACACGGCGGGCCAGGCGCTGTCCCGGCTGCTGAACCTGACCGACGGCCTGCTCGGCCAGGGCCGCAACGTCCTGGTCGGCGTCACCACCAACGAGGACCTGGAGCGGCTGCATCCCGCCGTGGTCCGCCCCGGCCGCTGCCTGGCACGGATCGAGGTGGGCGCGCTGACCCGTCGCGAGGCGGTGACCTGGCTCGGCACCGAGGAGGGTGTGGGCCGGGACGGGGCGACCCTGGCGGAGCTGTACGCGCTGCGCCGGGGGACGGCGCCGACCTCGGTGCCGGGGGCGCGGGAGGGTGCGGACGCGGGGCTGTACCTGTAGTGCTTTGATGGGGGTGTGCCCCTGTTCATCGGAACGTCGGGCTGGCAGTACAAGGACTGGCGGGGCGTCCTGTACCCGGCCGAGGTACCCGTGCGCTCGTGGCTGGAGACCTACGCGGAGCACTTCACCACGGTCGAGCTGAACAACGCCTTCTACCGTCTCCCGTCCCGCGAGACCTTCGCGTCCTGGCGGGACCGGGTGCCGCCGGACTTCGTGATGGCGGTCAAGGCGAGCCGCTTCCTGACGCACGTCAAACGCCTCAAGGAGCCCGCCGAGCCGGTCGAGCGCCTGATGAGCCACGCGGCCGGCCTCGGCGACCGGCTGGGACCGGTCCTCCTCCAACTCCCGCCGACGCTCAAGGCGGACCCGCCGCTGCTGGACGCCTGCCTGGCGTGTTTCCCGCGCGGCACCCGCGTCGCGGTCGAGCCCCGGCACGACTCCTGGTGGACGCCCAAGACCCGCGAGGTCCTGGAGTCCCGCGCCGCGGCGGTCTGCTGGGCCGACATCCAGGCGCGCCCCATGACGCCCCTCTGGCGCACCACCGACTGGGCCTACGTCCGCTTCCACCAGGGCAGGGCCCATCCCTGGCCCCGCTACGGCCGCCGCTCCCTGGAGACGTGGGCCGACCGGATCGCCACGGCGTACCCCACGAAGGCCGATGTCTACGCGTACTTCAACAACGACCCGGGCGGGGCGGCGGTGCTGGACGCGGTGGCGTTCGCGAGGGCGGCGCGGCGGGCCGGGCTGACGGTGACCAGGACGCCGGAGCTGAGCACCAGCGGCTGAGCGCGGGTCTTCCGTTTCCCGCCGCGACGGCGTTCAGCCACGACGGCGGAATCCGGCGGTGCCGGACCCTGCTCGGCGACCGGCGACTCCCTACCCCTCATAAGCCGCCCGCAGGGCGTCCCGCACCGCGGCCGACGCCGCCTCCTCGCCCAGCCCCAGTCGGCGCACCCGCTCGGCATAGGCCTGGGCGGCCAGCGCCGCCTCGCGCTCCGCCGCCGATCCCGCCGCCGCGACGAACGTGCCGTTGCGGCCCCGCGTCTCGATCACCCCGTCCTGCTCCAGCGCCCGGTACGCCTTGGCGACCGTGTTCACCGCCAGGCCCAGCGACTCGGCCAGCCCTCTGACCGTCGGCAGCCGGTACCCCACCGGCAGCACCCCGCCCCGCGCCTGCTCGGAGATCTGCGCCCGCACCTGCTCGTACGGCGGCGCGCCGTCATCGATGTGGATCTTCAAGGTCACGGCCCGATTCTCCCGTACCCGGCGGAAAATGAGAGGCACCCCGCGCACCTCCCGCATAGCGTGCGCCCCATGACAGTGATCGTGCGTGACCTGCGCCCCGACGTCCGGTCCGACGCCGAGGGCTTCGCCCAGGTCCGGCAGCTCGCCCTCCCCTTCATCCTGCACACCCCGGAGTCCCTGGTCCACGACCTCACGCACGCCCACCCCGACGCCCGCTTCCGCCAGCTCGTCGCGGAGGAGGACGGCGAGGTCATCGGCACCGCCCAGGTCGGCCTCGCCCACGAGAGCACGGAGCCGGGCCAGGGCTTCGTCAACGTGTACGTGCATCCGGAGCGCACCGGCCGGGGCGCCGGCGCGCTCCTCGCCCGCTCCGCGGAGGCGCACCTGTCGGCGGTGGGCGCGCGCACCTCGTACGCCTGGGTGCTGGACGCGCCCGCGCACCGCGCCTTCGCCGAGCGCCGCGGCTACACCGCGAGCCGCTCCGCCCACTTCCTCCGGCTCGACCTCGCGCACGGCGCGCTGCCCCCGCTGCGGACACCCCCGCCCGGCGTGGAACTGCGCACCGCCGCCGACTTCGCCGACGACCCGCGTCCGCTCTTCGACCTCGACGCGGAGACGCTGCGGGACGAACCGAGCGACATCGACGTCGAGTTCGCCGACTACGCGGCCTGGCTGGACGAGACCTGGCGGCACCCGCTGCTCAGCCATGAGCTGACCTCGGTGGTCCTGGTCGACGGCCGCCCCGCCGCCTTCAGCGCGGCCCGTACCGACGGCGGCACGCGGTACGGCACCGTCATGACCGGTACCGCCCGCGCCTTCCGCGGCCGGGGGCTGGCCAAGCTCGCCAAGAACGACTCGCTGCACCGGGCCCGCGCGGCCGGCTTCACCGAGGCCCACACGGGCAACGACAGCGGCAACGGCCCGATGCTGGCGATCAACAAGTGGTTCGGGTATGAGATCTGCGCGACGGAGGTCAGGTATGTCCGGGAACTCGGCTGAACCGGGCGGCACGGTGGACGTCGTGCTGGTCAAGGCGGGGCGCACGAAGATCCGTTACCCCGCCGAGCTGCTGCACGACGACGGCAACCGGATCGCCGTGCGCGCCCCCTGGGCCGGCGACACGCCCCGCGACTTCGGCTTCGTCCGCTTCGAACAGGGCGATGTGTTCACCGAGTTCTACTGGCGCGACCGCTGGTACGCGGTGAAGGAGGTCCGGGCCGCCGACGGCACGCTGAAGGGCTGGTACTGCGACGTCACCCGCCCCGCGACGCTGACCGGCACCCGGCTGGTCGTCGAGGACCTCGACCTGGACCTGTGGCGCTCCGCCGACGGCGGGGACGTACGCCGGCTGGACGAGGACGAGTTCGCCGAGAGCGGGCTGGCGGAGCGGGACCCGGAGGCCGCGGCGGCGGCCGTGGCCGCGCTCGACACGCTGGAGGCGCTGGCCCGCGAGCCGGACTTCGCCGACCTGTCGGCCCTGCCGTCCTGAGCGCTCTCACACCGTCGCCACCACCGCGTACCGCTCGTCGTCCACCTCCTTGCCCCACAGCGCCGTCTGCGCGGACAGCGGCTCCAGGCGCACGTCCTCGGCGAGCGGCGCGAGCAGGGCGGTGAGCCGGCCGGCGGGTATGCCGGCCGGGGTCACGGTCCCCCACACCCCTTCCACCAGCACGAACCGCCCTCCGGGGCGCAACAGGCCGCGCCAGTGCCGCAGGACGCGCGCGGGGTCCGGCAGCGCCCAGAGCAGATGCCGTACCAGCACGGTGTCGAAGAGCACCTCGCCCACCGGCGGTGCCGCCGCGTCACCGAGCAGGAACACCGCGTCCCGGCCGGCGAGCTTGGCGCGGGCCCGCGCCAGCATGGCCGGGGAGCTGTCGACCCCGGTGACGCGGTGACCCTGCTCGGCGGCGAGGAGGGCGAGGCTGCCGGTGCCGCAGCCGAGGTCGAGGACGTCGGCGGGGCGGGCGGGCAGCCATCCGCGCAGCCGGGCGGCCCAGGCGGCGCGCACCTCGGGCGCGCCCAGCCCATGATCGGGTTCCGCGTCGAAGGTGGCGGCCTGCGCATCCCAGTCGACACGCACCGCAACTGTCCGATCACTGTCGTTCGTCATGCCCCCAGAGTGACACCCACCACTGACACTCGATCCGTGTGACAGCGACCACTGACAGACCGGCATCGATGAGGAACTCTCGCCGAAAGGGCCTACCTCCGTGACAACGCGGAACTCGGTAGGCACTGAAGGAGGCAGCCATGCGCCGCACAACCGTGCAGAAGCCCCTGAAGAGGACGGACAGCCGCCGGATCCGCAAGGAGACCGACGAGCGCCCGGCCGGACGCCCGGAGGTGCGGAAGGACATCGCACGCACCTGGTGGCCGGACGGCTGACCGTGCCGGTCTCCCCCGCGCCCTTTCAGCTCAGCCGCTTGCGGTGGTGGACGCGGTCGTAGGGTCCGTCCACCCGCCGTTCGACGACTTCACAGCGGTACCTCGGGTACAGCCTCCGGTTCTCCCACATCAGCGCGTTCGTGCAGAGCCTGACCTCGGACAGGCCGAGGGCACGCGCGCGTGCTTCCACGAACTCCAGCAGCCGCCGCCCCGCACCCGTGCCGTACGCGTCGGGGCGGACGGCGACGCTGTCGAGGAACAGGTGGTCCTCGCGCGTCTCGACGACGAGTCCGCTCATGGCGTGACGCCAGCTACCTCAGCGGAGTCTGAGCGCTCCCTTAAGGCGACCATAAGGATCTCCGTCGCCCCCTCCCAACAGGCGATTCCACGGTTTCGTGGGGTTAGTTTGCTGATCGCTCATGACTCCGGGGCCTGACCGGCGGCTCAGGCCGGACAGGCCCCGGCGGCGTTCAGCCGGGCGACGGCTCAGCTGAGGGCCGACGCACAGGTGGTGGGGGTGGCGTGGGCCGGGTCGAGCGCGTTGGCCACCTCGTGGAAGGCGATGCGGTCGAAGAGCCCGATCGCCACGTGTTCGGAGAGGTCGAGCGAGCACAGGTCCTGGAGCAGGACGTTGTGGACGTCGGAGCCGGTCAGGTACTGGCTCTGCCAGGGCGTGGCCACCTCGTCGTACTTGGTGGCGATGACGGTGTAGTGCACTCCGGGGACGGTGTCGCCGCCCGCGTTGAGCTTGGTGAGGAAGTCGGAGCCGGGGATCTGGTCGCCGAGGCCGGGGGTGGTGGCCTTGATCAGGTCCGAGGCGCCGGGGAAGTACGGCAGCAGGTTGGTGAGGCCGCTGAGGGTGGCGCCGTGGTTGTCGGGGGCGAGGCCGACGAGGGCGTTCACCTTGGCGGCACCGCCGAGGAACCTCAGGTAGTAGCGGGGCATCATGCCGCCCTGGGAGTGGCCGACGAGGTCGGCCTTGGCGGCGCCGGTCGCGGCGAGCACTTTGTCGACGAACGCGGAGAGTTGCCCTGCCGACTTGTCGATGGGGCCGAGGCCGTAGAAGACGGGGACGCCGTCCAACTGGCCGTAGTCGAGGGAGAAGACGCAGTAGCCCCGGTCCTCCAGGTACGGGGCGAGGGAGAGCCAGTTGTCCACGGAGTTGCCCAGAGTGCCGTGGACCAGGATCACGGGACGGGGGTGGGCGGCGGAGGGGCGGCAGGAGTAGTCGTTCCAGCCGGTGCTGGGGGCGCTGGACGCATGGGCGGTGGCGGCGGGGACGGCGGCGACGGCGGCGGCGAGGAGCAGCGCGGTCAGGGGTCTGAACGCTCGTTTCCAGGGCAGCATCGGGTGATCTCCTTGCGGCTCAAGGGAGGTGCGACGGCCTTACGCCCTGTGATCCGGATCACGAGGATGCTGTTCACCCATCAAGTTACGGACGAGTAGTGCAAGCGTGAAGTTACGCGTCAGTAAAACTTTCCGGTAACCAGTCGCGAGCCCGTCGTCTGACGGGATGTCACCAGCGGGGCCCACGGGGACCATAGGGGGCTGCACACGCCGAAGACGCCCGCAACACGCGCACCCCCTCCGGCTCGGGGTGGGTTGCGGTCAGTCCGCCAGGGCGGCCGGGCGTACGGCCCTCGGCCCGAAGCGCCGGCGGGCACGGTCTGCCGCCGCTTCGGCGGCGCGGGCGCGGGCATCGCCTGGATCCAGAGAGAGTTGCCGGTAGGCGCTCCCGGCCGGCAGCAGGTCATCGGCGCGGATCGCGAAGGCACGGACTCTCGCTCGCTGCAGCCCGAGGGCGGTCAGCAGGCCAAGGGCCGCAGCGGCAAGGGCGGGTGAGTGGTCGGTGGCTTCCGGCAGGGTGCGCGTACGCGTGGTGGAGCTGCGGTCGGCGTACCGGACCGTGAGGGTGAGCCGGCCGGCGACCTGGCTCTCACCGCGCAGGCGCAGGCCGATCTGCTCGGCGAGTCCCAGGACCGCCCGGTGCTGCCGCGCCGGATCGAGACAGTCCTGGTCCAGCACGAGGTCGGCGGTCAGATGGGTCGCCGGTTCCGCGAGGACCACCGGGCGGGGGTCATGGCCGCGGGCACGTTCGGCCAGCAGCCGCGCCTGGCCGGCTCCGAGGAGCCGTTGCAGGGTCGCCGCGGGCAGGTCGGTGATCTGGCCGATGGTGTGCAGGCCGTATCTGCCGAGCGTCGAGGCCGTGGCGCGGCCGATCCCGGGCAGTGCGGTGACCGGGCGCGGATACAGCCATTCGGCGGCCCTTTCGACGGGGACCCAGGTGGCGTCCCCGGGCGCGGACGCGTCGGCAGCCATGGCCGCCAGCATCCGGTTGCCCGCGAGCCCGGCGCTGCTGTCGATGCCGTAGAGGGCCTTCAGCCTCAGCATCGCCGTCTGGACCAGGTCGTAGGGGGACAGGTCGAAGTACCGGAGCGCCGACGTCAGGTCGAGCTGGACGGCGTCGGGCGGGACGGCCTGGACGTGCGGCGTGAGTCCGGACATCAGTTCGATTATGTCGCCGTACTGGTCCCCGGTCAGCGCCGCGTGCAGGTGCAGGTGGGCGATGTGCCGCTGCCGTGCGCTCATCCCGCGCTCCCGGGGCTTCGGTGGCCGAACTTCTTCAGGTCGGCCGAGCGGGTACCGGCCGGCTGGAGGTCGGCGTACGGGTGCAGGCGGGCGCCGGTGGTGCCGTTGACCAGGGTGCGGCGCGGCTGGGCGGGGGTCGGGTGCGGACGGCTCGCCCCGAGCAGGGCGAGGGCGGCCTCGGGGCCGTTGTCGCGGCGGGCCGCGGCGATCTCGTCCAGGTCCCAGGCCATCGTGCCGACGACGGTGCGACGGGTGCCGCGCACCTGGACCGTGCCGCGGACGAGGAGCAGTCCGCTGTGGAAGACGGTGTGCGCGCAGGCCGGGTGGGAGTCCTCGAAGAACGCCAGGTCGACCAGGCCGGAACCGTCCTCCAGGGTGACGAAGATGATCCGCCTGCCGCTCGCGATCGGCGGCGTCTGGGTCGAGGCCCGGACACCGGCGACGAGGACCTGCTGCCCGGCCCGCAGCCCGGCAAGATGCGCCGCGTCGGTCGCGCCGATCTCGCGCAGCAGCCGGTGGTGGTGCTCCATCAGGTGCCGGGAGACGTCGATGCCGAGGGTGTTCAGCTCGGCGCTCAGCGCCTCACGGCCGGTCATCTCCGGCAGGCCGCTCGGCTCGGCCCCGCCGACGGCGCCTGCGTCGATGGGCAGTTGCCCCTCGTGCGCGGACCGGGTGCGGGACTGCCGGTGCAGCTCGGCGATCTGGAGCAGCAGGTCGCGGCGGGTGAGCCGGCCGTCGTGCAGACAGTTGAGGGCGCCGATCTCGGCGAGGCGTTCGGCGACCGGTCTGCTGGGGTGTGCCCGCTGCCAGAAGTCCGACAGCGATCCGTACGGCTGCCCCTCCTCGATCCGCGCGCACTCGTCCGCTCGGATGCCGTGCACCGCGGACAGCGCGAGCCGCACACCCCACCGGTCCCCGTCGGCCTTCTCCACGGTGTGCCGCACCCGGGAGCGGTTGACGTCGACGGGCAGGACGGGCACCCCGCGGCGGCGGGCGTCGGAGACCAGGACCCGCTTGGGCCACATCCCGGGGTCGTGTTCGAGCAGACCGGCCAGCAGGAACGCCGGGTAGTGCGCCTTGAGCCAGGCACTCTGCAGGGCGGGCACGGCGAAGGCGACCGCGTGGGCGCGGCAGAAGCCGTACGCGCCGAAGGCCTCGACGGTCTTCCACACCTCCTCCCGCACGGCTGCGCCGTAACCGCGCGCGCGGGCCCGCTCGTGGAACCAGTCCCTGATCCTGGGCAGTTGCTCCTTGTCGCCGAGCGCCCGCCGGGTGACCTCGCCGAAGGCGCGGTCGCAGCCGGTCAGCACCCGCAGCGTCTCGATGATCTGCTCGTGCCAGATGGTCACGCCGTAGGTGTCGGCGAGCACCGGCTCCAGGTCGGGGTGCGCGTACTCCGGCGAACCGCCATGACGGGCGGCGATGTACCGCTCGGGCATGCCGCCGGCGACCGGGCCGGGGCGGAAGAGGCTGATGTCGGCGATGACGTCCTGCACGTCGCGGGGCTGCAGCCGGGACAGCAGGTCCTGCTGACCGGGCGACTCCAGCTGGAACAGGCCCAGGGTCTGGCTGGACTGGATGAGCTTGAAGGCGAAGACGTCGTCCAGCGGGACCTGCGCGGGGTCGTCCAGATCGATCCTGCTGCCGGTGGTGCGTTCGATCTCGGTGACGGCGTGGGCCATCGCGGACTGCATCCGGACACCCAGGACGTCGAGCTTGATGTTGCCCAGCGCTTCGATCTCCTCCTTCGCGGCCATGGCCATGGGGTAGTCGCCCTGCGGGGTGGGCTGCACCGGCAGCCGGTCCAGGAGGGTGGCGTCACTGATGACCACGCCGCAGGGGTGCATGGCCATGCCGTGGACCAGGGAGTCGAGGCCCTCGGCGAGCTCCCACAGCGGCCCGTACCGGTGCGCCTCGCCCGCGAGCTGCCGCAGCTCGGGCAGTTCGGCGAGGGCGCCGGTGATGTCACAGGCGCGCAGGTGCGGGAAGCTCTTGGCGATCCGGTCCACGTCGGCGGGCGGGATGCCGAGGGCGAGGCCGGTGTCGCGCAGGGCGCGGCGGGCCCGGTAGGTCTCGGGCATGGCGGTGACCGCCACCCGCTCCTTGCCGAAGCGTTCGAACACCGTGTCGTAGCACTCCAGGCGCCGGGCGGACTCCACGTCGATGTCGATGTCGGGCAGCGACTCCCGGCGTCTGCTCAGGAAGCGTTCGAACAGCAGGCCGTGGTCGAGCGGGTTGGCGGTGGCGATGTCCAGGGCGTGGCAGACCAGCGAACCGGCACCGGAGCCGCGGGCCGCGACCCGGATGCCCTTGGCCCGGATGTCGGCGACGACCTGTCCGATGGCGAGGAAGTACGGGTCGTAGCGCCAGTGGGAGATGACGGCGAGCTCCTCGTCCAGCCGGGCGAGCGCCGCCCGGTCCCGGTCGAGGCCGCGCCGGACCAGGCCGGCCTCGCAGCGCCGGCGGAGCAGCCGGGCCGCGCCGTCGGCCCCGGGCTCGGCACCGAAGAGCGCCGGTTCGGGCAGGTGCGGGGTGCCGAGGCCGAGGTCGGCCACCGGGTCCACGGTGCACGCGGTCGCGGCGTCCGCGGTGTCCGCCATCAGTCGGCGGGCCCGGCGGGCGTCCGTTCCGGCGTGTTCGGTGATCATGCGGGCGACGGCCGCCATTCCGTTCTCGTCCCTGAGCCAGCGCTGTCCGCTGTCCAGACGGCGGCGGTCGATCGGCCGCAGCAGACGCGCGGCGTCCAGCACGTCGGCGAGGCGGTGCTGGCCGGGGTCGGCGTAGCGGACGGCGTTGGAGAGCACGGCGGTGGTGCCGGTGCGGTCGGCCAGCGCGAGGGTGCGGGCGGCCAGACGCAGGGATCCCGGACCGATGCCGGAACGTTTCTGCGCGACGGCTTCCAATCGAACGTCCTTCCCGAAGATCTCCCGCCAGGGCGCCAGCAGCCTCATCGCCACGTCCTCCCGGCCCACCGACAGGGCCCGCACCGGTTCCGAGAGCGGCCCGAGCAGCACGGTCAGACCGGGGCCGCCGTACTCGCGCAACGCCTCCCACGGCACCACCGGCGGCGTTCCGGACACGGCGCCCGCATGGGCGGCCGAGGTGATCCGGCACAGCCGGGCCCAGCCCGCCCGGTCCTGGGCGAGCAGCACGAACCGCAACGGCGGCTCGACGACGTGGGCTCCGCCGCGCACAGGTGTCCGGCGGCGCTGGACCGGCGGCGGGGGCGCCAGGGCCGCCACCGCCAGATCGATGCCGAAGACCGGCCTGACCCCGCCCTTCATGCAGGCCTGTGCGAATCGAACAGCCCCGGTGACCGTGTCCCGGTCGGTGAGCGCGAGCACGGACATGCCCCGCTCGGCCGCCCGCTGAACGAGCTGCTCGGGATGCGAGGCGCCGTAGCGGGCGGAGTAACCGGACGCGACGTGCAGATGGGCGAAGCCCGTCATGCCGCACCTCCATCACTCTGCCCCTTTTCCACCATAAGACCGACATGTTCATCGTACTCTCGTTCGATTACTCTAACCTCATCAGTCCCGGTCAGCGACCCGCAGACGACTTATATTCGAACGTGTCAGCGATTCTTTGAGGGGTGGGCGGCGTCCGGGACCGACGCCACTCCGTCAGCTCCCCGATGGGTCGGCGCAGTTGAGGAGAACCGCCACCGCGACACCAGACCTCGCCGTGGCCACCCGGCACCCGGAGTGACGCGCCGAGTACTCTCGGCGACCACTGCGGCACACTCCGTCACGACGGTGTTCGAATCTTGGGCGCACCGGAGTCCGAGCGGGACGACGCGCCGCCGAGCCGAGGCAGGCCTCCCACGCGTCACCTTCGTGGCGACGGCGCCCTCGGCCGCGCCGGTGCCCAGAGGGCCGGAGGATCGGAGGACCGGCGCCGCGGGAGACGCTGCTCTCGTGGCCCCTCTCATGCGCCCGTGTCCGGACCGCGCACGGGTCGCCGTCGCCTCGGCGGATCCCGGTGCGAACACCGCCGACGGGCAGTACCGTCCCGGACCCCCGGTCAGCCAGGTCAGCCAGGTCAGCCAGGTCAGCCCTGGCGGGAATTCACCCCCGCCGATCCGTCGGCCCTGCGGCCCCCATCCGCCCCGTCCGCCCCCGCCGCTGCGCGTGGACCGCTCCGACGGACACGAGAGCGGCTGCGGCCGCCACCAGCGCCTCGGCCACGCCGGCCCCCAAGGGGGTGACTGCTTCAACGGTCCTTCGCCGGTAACCCCGGGTCCGGACAAGAGCGAGCCCCCGTACGCCGGTTGGGTACGGGGGCTCGCCCGGTGGACCGGGAGCCGGTCCGCGGGGTCGTCAGCCGATGCTCACGCCGTAGTAGCTCAGCGCCTCGGTGACCGGCTGGAAGAAGGTCGTACCGCCGGAGGTGCAGTCACCGCTGCCGCCGGAGGTCAGACCGTAGGCGACGGAACCGCCGTAGAGCGGGCCGCCGCTGTCGCCGCCCTCGGCGCAGACCGTGGTCTGGATCAGGCCGTAGACGATGTCACCGCTGCCGTAGTTGACGGTGGCGTTGAGCGCGGTGACCCGGCCGCTGTGCGTGCCGGTGGTCGAACCGCGGCGGTACACCGTCGTCCCGACGCTGGGCGTGGCCGCGCTGGAGATGGTCTGGCTGCCGACCGCGCTCGGGTGCGCGATCGAGCTGTTGGTGTACTTCACCAGCGCGAAGTCGTTGCCCGGGAAGCTGTAGCCGACGTTGGTGCCCAGCACCGTGCTGTGGCTGGAGTTGCTGTACCAGGTCGAGGCGACCTGACCGCAGTGCCCGGCGGTCAGGAAGTAGTACGTGCTCCCGCTGTGCACGTTGAAGCCGAGCGAGCAGCGGTAGCCGCCGCCGTAGATGGCGTCGCCGCCAGTGATCAGCTTCTTGAAGGTGCCGGGGGTGTGCTTGATGGTGAGCGCGCCGGAGTTGACGCCCGCCTGCCGCTTGATCTTGGCGATCTCGGCGTTGGAGACCGTGGAGTCCACGGTGAGGACGACACGGTGGTTCTTGCTGTCGACGGCCCAGGCGGTGCCGGGGACGTCCGCCTTCAGCACGGAACTGTTCACGGCCTTCAGCTCGGTGGCGCCGAAGGTGTGGGTGGTGCTCGCGTTCGCGGTGGGGACGGCGAACGCGGCCGCGGCCAGGAAACCGGTGCCCACGGCGATCAGCCGGGTCCGTCTCGTGATACCGCTGCGGGGAGTCGTGCGCTTGATCCTCACTTGTCGTTCCCTCCCAGGGGAAGTCGGGGGCCCGCGTGGGGTCGGGGCCCGTGAGGCGCAGCCAGGGGGTGGCGCCCGGATTTCGGACACACATGGCCCTGACAAGCGCTGAGGGGGAGTATTCGGGCGAACGACCGGTACCCGCAAGGGTGCCTTTCGGCCGTGCGACCGTGTGCGAACCACGCCGACTTTGGGTGATCTCGTCGTGTTCCGCACAGGTTGACGTCCTGTCACAGGTCGCGGGAAAGCCTCAGGCGAGACTGCGTTCCCCCGCCTCGACCGCGAGGTCCAGCGTGTTGCCGGGCGGCGGGAAAGGGCAGATGAAGTGGTCCGCGAAGGCACACTGCGGCAGCTGTGCCCGGTTGAGGTCGACGGTGGTGGAGCCGTCGGCGGCCGGGGCGGCCGAATAGAGGAACCTGAAACGGAAGCTGGTGACCCCGCTGGTGGTGTCGGCGAAGACCGCCCACAGCCGTCCGTCGGCCTGCTCGGCGACCTGGAGCGTCAGTTCCCGGCCGGCCAGGGTGAAGCCGAGTTCTCCGGCGAGCACGAGCGCGCGCTCCACTCCGTCCGCGGTGCCGACGCGCACGGTGCGCGGGTCTTCGGCGTACGGCGTGAAGCGTCCGGGCACCGACCAGTGCGGGTCGTACGGGGTGGCGTCGATGCCCCTGAAGGCGCGGCGGGTCCCGGCGGCCGGGTCGTAGTCCCGTACGCCCCAGACGCCCTCGCGGGCCAGCACGACCAGCCGGCGCTCGCCGGAGGTGACCCGGGCCTGCGGTTCGGGGTCGGCGGCGAGCCGGATCTGACCGGCGAAGGGCTCGCCGTCCACGGCCAGGCCGTCGGCCGCGGTCGCGGTGAGCACCACACCGTCCTCGTCGGCCGTCCAGCTTCCGGGGACGCCCGGGAGCCTGCCGTCCGGATGGTCCTCGATCCAGTGGCTGCCGACCAGCGCGAGCGGCCCGTACGGCGCCGCCACCGTCTCCTCGCGGTGTTCGTGCCAGCGCTTCCAGTCCCCGGACGCGTCCGCGATCATATGATCAGTCCTTTCCTGGCTTTCGTCATGCCGCACGCCATGTCTGTCCTGTGGTGCGCGAGGTGGTTCAGGGCGCCGCGAGCTGCCCGGCGGGCCGGGCGAGGCCGAGGTGCTCGCGCAGGGTGCTGCCCGGGTAGAAGGTGCGGAACAGACCGCGGTGCTGGAGGAGCGCCACGGTGCCGTTGACCAGCCGCTCCAGGTCGCGGCGCGGTTCGGCGGGGACCAGGTGGAAGCCGTCGGCGGCACCCTCACCGTGCCAGCCGGCGACCAGTTCCGCCAGGTCCACCGGGCCGCCCCGGTACAACGGCCCCTGCGCGGTCTGCCGGGGACCGCCGCCCCCGTGCCCCGGCGCGGCCGCGCGCTCCCCGTCGCCCAGATCCACCACCAGGCTCACCAGCATCCGCAGCGCTTCCGGATCCCGCCCGGACTCCCGGGCGTACGACCGCAGTTCCTCCCGTACGGCGGCGGCCTGCGCGGAGCCCGCGGCCCGCACCAGGACGACGTCGGCGTACCGGGCGGCGGCCCGCCGGGCGGCCGGCTCGGTGGCGTCGGCCACCCGGACCGGTTGCTCCGGCGCGGGTCCCGGGGCCTCGCTCCACCGGCCGGCCCGCCCCCGGCTGATCCGGTCGAGGTGGGTGACGGCGGCCTCGGGGGCGGTCGTGACCGGCACCAGCCCGATCCGCCGGGTGGCCGGGGCCACCTGCGCCAGCACGGTGAGCGCGCCGGCCTCCGGCCACCCAAACCGGTCGTCGAGTGTCACGAAGTCCAGGCCGCCGCTCTCGGCGAGCCGCACCAGCTCGACGTGCCGCTCCGCGTCGACCACACCGGCCTGGTCCACCGCGGCGGCCAGATGCAGCAGCCCCCGCCCGTACGAGCCGCTCATCACCACGCACCTCCCGGTAAGTCACCTGTCGCGCCAGAGCCGCCACGATCGTTTCCCGGCACCACCGCGGTCCCTGCTCGCCGTCGGAACCTCTCCGCGCCGCGACAGCGTTCGGCCGGGGCTGCGGTGTCCGTCCGGCCGGCCGGGACGCGCACGCGCAGGACGCTCACGAGGCGGATCGCGCCAGACCGGCCAGGAAGGCCAGCGCCGCGCGGGCCGTGGCGTCGTTCTGCCGGAAGGCGGGCCCTCCGGTGCGCGGCCGGGTGAACGCCCCGGGCGTACGGCCGTTCGTGAACGGGCCGAGCGCGAACCGGCGGGGATGCGGGCGGCCGCCCGCGTCGAGGATCCTCCCGTCCGCGGGGTCCACCCGGAGCAGCCCGTCGGCCGTCTCGGCGGCCTCGCCGGCGTGCAGGTCGCGCAGCAACGGGTCCCGGGCGCGTCCCATGGTGGGTTCGGGCAGTCGTGCCTCGACCAGGGCCCGCGCCTCCACGGTGAAGCCGGGCACGGTGTCGGCGGACGCCCGGAACACCCCGTCCGCGGCCGTCACCGTCATCCCGGCGCCGAGGAACCGCAGCACCCCGGCCCGGGACAGCGCGAGCATCTGCCGCAGCCGGGGGCCCGGCGGCCCCGAGGCGAGGTAGCTGAAGAACCCGTGCCACCAGGACCCGATGTCCCCGAGCCGTACCACCTGCCCGTACACCGAGAGCAGTCCGAGGAACACCGCCAGGTCGGGGCTGTACGCGGGATCGTGCCGGCGGCTCAGGTCCGCCTCGATGTAGCCGCGCAGGCCGTCCTGGAACTCCTCGTGCGAGCCGTACCGCACCCCGTCCAGCGGGTGGTCCAGCGCCGCGAGGTCGAGCCGGTCGGCCGGGTCCGGCACCGCGGCAGCCACCAGGGCCCGCACTTCGGCGTCGCCCTCGGCGGCGGCGTACTTCTCCTCGAAGTCCCGCCAGGCGACGGCGGTCCGCTCCTGGTGGACGGTGAACAGCCGGTGGTAGTGGGCGAAGCCCAGCTCCTTCGCCACCAGCGGCCACACGTCCCGCCGGAAGTCGAAACCGCCCGGCCGGGCGAGCAGTTCGTCGATCTCGCCGGGGCCGAGGAAGCGGGGCAGCGGCGGGCGTTCGCCGGTCCAGTCGTAGCCGATCTTCGAGTGGTACGGCACGCCGCGCCGCGACCCGACGTACAGCACCGGTTCCCGTCCGGACGGCAGGTAGGTGTCGCCGTCGTAGCGGCCGCCCCGCCCCTCGGTGAGCAGCACCATCAGGTCGACGAAGGCCAGCCCGAACCCGCGCACCAGCACCGGTTCGCCGGGCCGCAGGGCGGACAGGTCGCTGTCGGCGGTGAAGTCGGGCGGCAGGTGGAGCAGGCCGTGCGCCTCCGCGTGGGCGGCCAACGCCTGCTGTTCCGGGTCGAGTTCGGCGTCCAGGTGGCCGAGGGCGAGGACCACGAGGTCGGCGGGGAGCGGGCGCGACCGGCCCTCCAGCCAGACCTGCTGGCGCCCCTCACGCGGTCCGCTCACCCGCAGGGCGCGGCACGGGTGGTGGTGGACGGTGACGCCGTCGGGGAGGTCGGCCACGGCACGGTCGTAGACGTGGCGCAGATACCGGCCCTGGATCTGTCGGTCGGCGAAGGTACGGCCGTCCAGGCCGGCCCACTCGTGCAGGGTGGGGCCCTCCCGTACCGGACCGGCCATCCGCACCGTCTCGTCCGTGAACATGGTGACGTCCTCGGCGTGCGAGTTCATCCACAGCAGCGGCGACTGGGCGGCCCGCCAGATGCGTCCGGCGCCCGGCGGATGCGGATCGACCAGATGGATGTCGAGGCCCGAACCGGCGTACAGCTCGGGCGCGTTGGCGGCGATGCGCTCCAGGAGTCCGGTCCCCCGCGGCCCGGCTCCCACGATCACCAGTTGGGGCCTCATCGGGTGACCTCGGGCCCGGGGGTGCCGGGGGCGGAGGCGGTGGGGGTCATGACGGGGATGGCGGGGGGCGCGGAAGACATGCGAAGGCTCCGTGGCGGATCAGTCGAACACGGTGGACGCGCACACGGGGTGCGGGTGCCTTCACACGGAGCGCCGCGCTGCGGCGCTCTTACGGCCGAGCCCCTCAGCAAGGCCGTCCGTCGACTCTACGGCGCCGTTTCCCCTCACTGTCAAGGGTGTCCAGAGTGTGGGCAACGTGTCTCAGGTCAGTTGACGGAAAACCGGAGACCTGTTCCACTTGGCCCATGCATCCGCAGCAGTGGCTGGTCAAGCGCTCCCACATCGACTTCGGTCGAGTGTGGTCCTGTTCCTGTTGAGCTGACCCCCTGCGCGCCCCGCGACCGGCGGGGACTCTGCACGTTCTCCCTCCGTCTTCACACGCACGCCCCTCCCCTCGACCACAGACGCCGCATCGACGCGCCCCCGAAGGGGCGCGAGGAACCGCGCGGCGGCCACGCCCGAAACCCGCGGCCGCCGCACCGCCCCGGCGTCCCACCCCCTACCTCGACGTCACCGCCACCCTCCTCTTCGCGGGCCCGACCCGCTGCCCGATCACCCGGTCCAGCAACGCCCCCAGCACATCCCGCACCGCCCCCCGCTCCCGCGCGTCGCACTCCAGCACCGGCACCTCCGCTCCCAGACCCAGCGCCTCCCGCACCTCCTCCAGTTCGAACCGCTCGGCCCCGTCGAAGCGGTTCACGGCGAGGACGAAGGGCGCGCCCCGCGCCTCGAAGTAGTCGACGGCGGGAAAGCACTCCTCGATCCGGCGGGTGTCCGCGAGGACCACCGTGCCCAGTGCTCCCTCCACCAGGTCGTCCCAGAGGAACGAGAACCGGTCCTGTCCGGGCGTCCCGAACAGGTACAGCGCGATGGTCGGATCCAGCGTGATCCGGCCGAAGTCGAGCGCCACGGTCGTCGTGGTCTTGGACTCGACACCGGCCAGCGAGTCGACGCCGACCGACACCTGGGTGATCGCCGCCTCCGTGTCCAGCGGCTCGATCTCCGAGATCGCCCCGATGAACGTCGTCTTGCCGACCCCGAGTCCCCCACTCACCACGATCTTCACGGCGAGCGGTACCACCCGCTCAGAGCGCCCGGACATGGTCCCTGATCCTTTCGAGCAACTGGAGCGGCAGCTCCGCGGGTTGCCGGCAGGTGAGCTGCCCGGCGACGACCAGATCGGAGATCAGCACCTTGGCGACTCCGAGGGGTACGCCGACCCGGTGCGCCACCTCGGCGACCGTCGTCGGCTGCGCGCACACCGCCACGATGTGCCGGCGTTCGAACGTGAGCGACTCGTCCGGCTCCCCCACGGCCATCACCATCGTCTCCAGCCGCAGATCGGTCTGGAGCGGCTCGGCCCGTCCGCCGGTGATGATGAACGGCCGTACGAAGGAGGCGTCCTCGACGGGTTCGTGCGGTTCCGTCTCGCTCATCGTGGCAACGCCTGCCGCAGATCGGCGATGAGCGTCGGGGTCAGCAGGTCACCGGCCCGTTCCGCGAGGACCGCCATCTCGTAGCCGACGAGTCCCAGCTCGCCGCCGGAGTCGGCGAGGACGCCGAGACAGCTGCCGTCCCGGATCGCCGAGACCAGCAGGAAGCCGCGCCCCATCTCGATCATGATGAGCTTGACCCCGTCGAAGCTGTACCGCTTGGACGCGCTGCGCGCGAGCGACGAGAGCCCTGAGACGATCGCCGCGAGATGGTCGGCCTCGGTACGCCCGAGCCCGTCCGAGACGGCGATCAGCAGCCCGTCGGAGGAGACGGCGACCGCGTCCCGTACCCCGTCCGTGGACCTGACGAAGTTCGCGAGCAGCCAGTTGAAGGTCCGCGAGTCGCTGGGGGTGCCGACAGTGGTCACTGGGCGTCCCCTCCGCCCTGCGCATCGCCCTTCACACCGACTTGCGCGGGGCCCTTCACGCCGGTTGCCACGTCGGCCTGCACACCGGCCTTCACGTCGGCCTTCACGTCGCTCTGCACACCGGCCTTCACGTCGGCCTTCACGTCGCTCTGCACACCGGCCTTCGCATCTGCCTTCACGTCGCTCTTCACGTCGGCCTTCGCAGCGCTCTTCACGTCGGCTTTCCGCTCCCGCTCCCGTTTCTCCCTCTCCACGCTGATCCCGCCCCGCATGTGCGCGCTGCGCAGAGTGGCGAGCATCCCGGAGACCTCCTCGGGGCTGCGCTGGGGCGTGGGTTCGGCGGGCGCCGGCCGGCCGGTGCGGTCGGTCTCGCTGACGGCCTCCGCGATCGCGCTGCGCTGGGGCCGCTTGACGAGCCCGTTGCGGGTGCGGGCGGCCGAGGCGCCCTTCTTCTGCGGCTGCTCGGGCGTGGCCCCGGCGGCGACCGGCCGTGTCTCGTCGGGCTCCTGGCGCGGGGCCGGGATCACGGCGGACGGTTCGGTGCCGGCGGCCTCCTGGGCAGTCGCCGTCGCCTCCGTGAGCAGACTGACCGGAATGAGCACCCGGGCGACCACTCCGGCGGCCGGCGCCTCGCCGAGCCGTACCTCGATCCCGCACTTGCGGGCAAGCGCGCCGACCACGAAGTGCCCGAGGAAGCGGGTGGGTTCGGCCATGAAGCCGGCGGTGCCGGAAAGCCGTACGTTGGCCTCCGCGAGCGCCCGGGCGTCCATGCCGAGGCCGTGGTCGACGATGGCGACCAGATAGCCGGCGCTGGTGCGGCGGCCCTCGATCTCCACGTCCGAGTCCGGCGGGGAGAAGCTCAGCGCGTTCTCGATCAGCTCGGCGAGGAGGTGGGCGATCTCGGCGACGACCGAGCCGGTGAGACGGGCCGGCTCGACCCGGCGCAGGGTGACCCGGCGGTACTCCTCGACCTCCGCCAGGGAGGCACGCAGCACGTCCGTGATGGACAGCGGGGTGGACCAGGGCCGGGGGCTGGACTCCCCGGCGAGGACGAGCAGGCTCTCGGCGTTGCGGCGCATACGGGTCGCGAGGTGGTCCAGTTCGAAGAGGCTGGCGAGGGTCGCGGGGTCGGCGTCCTCGTGCTCCAGCTTGTTGATGAAGCTGATCTGCCGGCGCACCAGGTTCTGGTTGCGGCGGCCGAGGCTCACCAGCGAGTCGGTGGTGTTGCGGCGCAGCACGGCCTGCTCGGTGGCGAGGTCGTAGGCAGCCTGCTGCACCCGGTCGAAGGCCTCGGCGACCTCCTTGACCTCGGCGCCGGCCTTGTCGGACACGGCGAGCGGGGCCGGCGGCTCGGGTTTCGCGCCGCCGGAGCCGTCCTGGACGGCGGTGACGGCCTTCGGCAGCCGCTGCCCGGCGATCTCGCGGGCCTGCTGGGCGAGTTCGGCGAGCGGCGCGGAGACGGACCGTACGCAGTCGAGGGCGAGCGCTCCGAGCGCGGCGACGGTGCCGAGGGCGAGCAGCAGGAAGAGCAGCAGGTCGCGCTGGGCGGTGCCCTCCAGCGCGGCGGCCCGGTCCTCGACGTCGGTGCCGAGCGAGACCTGGACGTCGCGCAGCCCGTTGATGGTGGCGGTCATCGCGTCCCACCACCGCATGGGCGGGATGTCGTTCCACTTCAGTTTTCCGCCGGCCTTGACGGCGGTGTCCTCGTAGGCCAGGGCGCGCTCGGCGTCCGGGGTGGTCATGGCGGCGTCCAGGCGGCGTTGCTGGGCGTCGGTGGCCGAGCGCGGGAAGGCGTCGAGGGCGGCGAGGCGGCCGGCCCTGATCTCCATGAACCGGCTGTAGTCGTCGCCCTGGAACCGTCCGGCGCGCACCGAGCCGAGCACGATGGCGCGCTCCTCGCCGGTGAACTCCTTGGCGTTGCCGAGGGTCCGCAGGGCCTGGTAGGCGTCGCGCAGGGTGGCGTCGTGGACGTCGCTCAGGCCGAGGTCGAGCCGGTCCAGGACGGTGATGGTGGTGGTGAAGTAGTCGAAGGTGTCCTTCACCACGCCGGTGTGGTCGTCCGCGTGCTCGCGGATGCCGGTGAGTCCGTCGAGCCGTCCGAGGGACTCGCGGACCGAGCCGGCGGCCGGGTCGGGCCGGCCCCGGAGCGCCTGGGCGAGCCGGTCGCGGGCGGTGTCGGTGGCCTTGCGCTGCGCGGGCAGCTTGCCGGCGAAGTCGCTGACGCCGCCGACGTATCCGGTGGTGAGACCGCGCTCCTTCTGGAGTTCGTGGATGAGGCCCTGCAGCGTGATCTCCAGCCGGGCGTCGGCCGCGGTGGCGGAGGCGTTGCGGTAGGCGGAGACCTGCTCGGTGGCCGCGATGCCCAGCAACGTCAGCAGGACGGCGAGGGCCAGCACCAGAATCCTCAGGAGCCTGGCGCGGATGGTGGCTGCTTGCACAGATGTGCCTTAATGACGAGGCGAGTTGATGGATGCGCTGAACCGGGGGAGAAATGGTTCGGCGCTCCGGCCAACGAACCTCCCCGGGCAGCGGTCACCCGATCATGTTTTTGTTTTACGTCACGGAAACAGGATCAAGGCGAATGCCGAGGCGGCGGCCCCGGCGCCGCCGTCCGTATACGGTGACGCCCTCGCACGCAGGTTGACGCCGTTGCGGCGGCCGCCGCAGCCGGACCGGCCGGCGCCCCTGATCCGTCGTCAGCGCCGGGCGGCGGAGCCCACGATGGCGCGCGACATCCCGCGCGAACCTCCGGCGATCACCGCGCCCGACGCGCCCCGGCCCTGTCCCAGGCCGCGCGCACGCCGCCCACCAGGCCTTTTTCCGGACACCACCGCTCGGCAGAGCGGGCGGTCCCCTCACCCGAAGGCCCGTCAAAGGGCCGTCGACAGCCCGTCACAGAGGGTCCGAACTCCCCCTGCCTCGCCCCTGTCTGTTCACTCGGACGCACCATTCATCACCCGGACGCCGGAGACAATCATATTTCACTCTCAGTCAGCAGGTGTGTGAACCAACGCCCTTGGGGTACCTGGGCTCTCGACGTTTTGGCTCTGCACCAGTACCGTCACAAACCCCCCGTGCGGCGTCTATCCACTTGGCGCGACATCCGCATCATGGACGACGATAGGGATGCGGAAGCAGATAAGACCGCTGTGAGAGGAGGCGTCCATGGGATCGGTACGCAAGGCGAGTGCCTGGCTTGGCCTGGTCGACGACAACGATGACGAGCGCTACTACGACGACGACTACTCCGAAGGGACCGAGCAGCCCGGGGATGCCTGGGTCACCGACCCCCGGGTCAAGGTGGCCTCGGACACCGCCGAGGAGAAGGGCCGCCGGATCGGCACGGTCACCCCGGACAGCTTCCGGGACGCCCGCGCGATCGGCGAGCTCTTCCGGGAGGGCGTGCCGGTCATCGTGAACCTCACGGCCATGGAGCCGGCCGACGCCAAGCGGGTGGTCGACTTCGCGGCCGGGCTGACCTTCGGCCTGCGCGGCACGATCGAGCGGGTCGCCAACCGGGTCTTCCTGCTGACCCCCGCGAACACCGAGATCGTCAGCGGTGAGCCGGCCCGGCGCCGCGAGGACGGCTTCTTCAACCAGAGCTGAGGCAGGGCCGCTCACCGGCCCTGCCCCGGCGCGGGGTCACCGGAAGGCGTCGAGCCCGGTGAGTGCCTTGCCCAGCACCAGCTGGTGCATCTCGACGGTGCCCTCGTAGGTGAGCACCGATTCGAGGTTGGTCGCGTGCCGCATCACGGGGTACTCCAGCGAGATCCCGTTCGCCCCGAGAATCGTCCGCGCCGTACGGCAGATTTCGATCGCCTCGCGCACGTTGTTGAGTTTGCCGAAGCTGACCTGCTCGGGACGCAGGCGGCCGGCGTCCATCCGCCGCCCCAGATGGTGGGCGAGCAGGATCCCCTTGTGCAGTTCGACCGCCATGTCGGCGAGTTTGGCCTGGGTGAGCTGGAAGCCGCCGATGGGCCGACCGAACTGCTCCCGTGACTTCGCGTAGTCGACGGCGGCCTCGAAGCAGGTGCGGGCCGCGCCCATGGCACCCCACACGATCCCGTACCGGGCGTGCGACAGACAGCTGAGCGGCCCCTTGAGCCCGGTGACCTCCGGCAGTACGGCGTCGGCGGGCAGCCGTACGTCGTCCATCACCAGCTCACTGGTGACACTGGCCCGCAGCGACCACTTGTGCCTGATCTCGGGTGCCGAGAACCCCGGCGTGTCCGTGGGCACGACGAACCCGCGGATGCCGTTCTCCGTCTGCGCCCACACGACGGCGACGCCGGCCACCGACCCGTTGGTGATCCACATCTTCCGGCCGCTGAGCACCCAGTCGCCGCCCGCGTCGCGCCTGGCGTACGTCCGCATGGCGGCCGGGTCGGACCCGTGGTCCGGCTCGGTGAGCCCGAAGCACCCGATGACGTCACCGGCGGCCATGCCCGGCAGCCACCGCGACCTCTGTTCCTCACTCCCGAACCGGTGGATCGCGTACATGGCGAGCGACCCCTGCACGGAGACCAGCGACCGGATGCCCGAGTCGGCGGCCTCCAGCTCCAGGCAGGCGAGCCCGTACTGCACGGCGGACGCCCCGGCGCAGCCGTAGCCGCTGAGCGACATGCCGAGCGCCCCGATCGACCCGAGTTCCTTGGCGAGTTCCCTGATGCCGGGCAGTTCCCCGCTCTCGTACCACTCGGCGACGAACGGCAGCACCCGGTCAGCCGCCCACCTCCGCACGGTCTCCCGTACGGCGACATCCTCCGGCTCCAGCAGATCGTCGATCCCGAGCGGGTCACCGGCATCGAACGGAGGCAACTTCACGGACGCGGACATCAGAACCCTCCCAAAACTAGCACCGCTAGTTACTCCAGCTTAGGCCCACTCCCCCCAACACCGCACGGACGGCACGCGACCGGCAAAGCCTTGCCCCCCACCCGCCAACCACCACCAACCCCCACAGGTCGTCCCACCTCCCTCCCCACCCGCACGGGCGGCACGCCACCGGGAAAAGCACCGACCCGCACCCGCCAACCACCACCAACCCCCACAGGTCGTCCCACCTCCCTCCTCACCCGCACGGGCGGTGCGTGGGCGGGAAAAGCTCTGGCCCGCACCCGCCGACGCGGAGCACCCGCAGGGCGGCCCACCCCGCACGCGCGGGCCGGGCTACGCCGAGACGCGGGAGCGTTGGGGTTCGCGCGGGGCGGGGAGTTCCACCGGCGCCTCTTCGCACTGCATCGCCCGCGGCAACCGCAGCGCCATCACCGCCCCCAGCAGCAACAGCCCCGCGCTCACCAGCAACGTCACATGCAGCCCGTGCACGAACGAGTCCCGCGCCGCCCGCCGCAACGCCGCGCCCGCCGTCCCGCCCAGCCGTCCGGCGACCGCGTACGCCTCGCCCAGCGAGTGCCCCGCCGCGGCCGACGCCGGCCCCGGTACCCCCGGCACCGCCGCCAGCCCGGGCGCGTACGCCGCGTTCATCACGCTGCCGAGCAGTGCGATCCCGATCCCGGCGCCCAGCTGGTACGACGTCTCGCCGATCGCCGCCGCCCCACCGGCCTGCTCCGCCGGCGCCTCGCTCAGCATCGACTCGTACGCCCCGAAGAGCGTGGTCTCCAGACCGAAGCCCAGCAGCAGGAAACCGGCGAGCAGCAGACCCGCGTTGTCCACCCCGCCCATCGCCGTCAGGGTGAGCACCGCCGCCGCGGTCAGGCAGAAGCCGAAGCACACCATCCGGCGCGGCCCGAACCGCCGCAGCAGCCGCGCCCCGGCCAGCCCCGCGGCCATCGCGGCGAGCGTCAGCGGCAGCAACCGCAGCCCGGTCTGCAGGGGCGACAGCCCCAGCACCAGTTGCAGATACTGCGCGGCGATCAGCTCAAGGCCCACCAGCGCCAGCATCGCCAGCACGATGCAGCCCACCGCCGTACTGAACGCCGGCCGCGCGAACATCTTCAGGTCCACCAGCGGGAACGTCCGCCGCCGTTGCCGTCGTACGAAGAGGACCAGCAGCAGCGCGCCCAGCAGCAGCGGCGCCGCCGTCAGGACGCTGCCCGCCGGCTCGCCGCCGCCCAGCCGCTTCACCGCGAACACGACGCCGAACAGGCCGGCCGCCGCCATCAGGGCGCCGACCACGTCCCAGGGGCCGTCGCGGTCGCCGCGCGACTCGGGGAGGAAGAGGCGCCCCACCGGGAGGCTGACCAGCATCAGCGGGATGTTGACCAGGAAGACGGAGCCCCACCAGAAGTGTTCGAGCAGGAAGCCGCCGAGCAGGGGTCCCACCGCCGCGCCGACCGCCGCCACCGCGCTCCAGACGCCGATGGCGAGAGCCCGCTCGCGGCGGTCGGGGAAGACCTGCCGGAGGATGGAGAGGGTCGCCGGCATGATCATCGCCCCGCCGACGCCGAGCAGCGCACGGGCCCCGATCAGCGCCGCCGCGCTCGGCGCGAGGGCGGCCGCCGCGGAGGCGATGCCGAACAGGGCGTAGCCGAGGAGCAGCACGCGGCGCCGGCCCACCCGGTCGCCGAGCGTGCCGAAGAGGATCAGCAGCGAGGCGCAGACCAGCGGGTAGACGTCGACGATCCAGAGCAGTTCCATGGCGCCGGGCCTGAGGTCCTCGGTGACGGCCGGCACCGCGACGTGCAGCACGGTCGCGTCGAGGGCGACCAGCAGCAGGCTGACGCAGAGGACGACGAGGACGACCCAGCGGTTGGCGCCGGCACCGGCCCTGGACGCCGCCCGACGGCGCGGTCGTACGGCGGCCGTGGTCGTCCCGGACATGTACCTACCTCCCAGAGATCCCTCACGTGCGGCGGACCGGCGGGGTGGGGACGCCCCGTCGTACGGCCGGAGAGGAGCGGGGTCTCCGGCCCGCGCATACGAACGCGAGTGACATGTCAGCGTACGCGAGTTCGTTACGGGGGTACGTGGCGGACCTCTCACACGCTCCGGAGAACTCGTGTGGCGTACACCACTGCCCCGTTGCGCACCACGCCCGCGTGGAACCCGGCGGTTCCGCCTCCCGTCGATAATCGAGCCCGTGACCGATCTTGAAGCGCCCGTGGCGGCTCCGTGCGCCCTCGCCCTGCGCCGGGCGGCGCCGGCCCTGCTCGGGTACGCGGCGGTACGCGCCCTGGGCCTGGTCGTGCTGGCCGGGTGGAGCGCGGCGCGCGGCAAAAGCGCGTACATCCTGCTGACGGCGCGCTGGGACTCGCTGTGGTACGCACGGGTCGCCGGCCCGGGCTACGGCTACGAGGTGCGGCTGCCGAACGGCGACGTCCACTCCGACCTGGCCTTCTTCCCGCTGCTGCCCTGGCTGGAGCGCCTGCTGCACGCGCTCACGCCCCTGTCGTACGCCGGCGCCGGCTTCACCGTGAGCGTGCTCGCCTCGCTCGCCGCGGCCTGGGGGATCTTCGCCGTCACGGAGGTCGTGTACGGCCGGCGGGTGGGGGTCTGCGCGGTGCTGGTGTGGGCCGTCCTGCCGGTCGGGATCGTGCAGTCGATGGCGTACAGCGAGTCGCTGTTCACGGCGCTGGCCGCGTGGTCGCTGTACGCCGTGCTGACCGGCCGCTGGGTGGGCGCCGGGGCACTGGCCGCGCTGGCGGGGCTGACCCGGCCGGTGGGGCTCGCCGTGGTGGCGGCGGTGTGGGCGGCGGGGGTGGTCCCGTTCGTGCGGGACCGAGTCAGGGGCGCACGGGAGGGGGGTGCGGATCAGCGGGACGGCGCGCGACTCGACGAACGTGCCCCCGACATCTCCAGCGCCGCCCGTGCCCGGCGCGCACCACAGACAACCGGCGCACCCCATGAAACAAGCGCCCCCCGTGTCGGCACCGCCGCCGCCCCGGTCGGGCGCCGCGCCCTCGGCCTGCTCCTCGCCCCCGTCGGCACCGCCGCCTATGTCCTGTGGGTCGGCCACCGCACCGGCCGGGGCGCGCTGGGGTACCTGGACGTCCAGGCGGGCTGGCGCAACGGCTTCGACGGCGGCTACGCGTTCGCCCGCTTCGTCGCCGACAAGTTCACGTCATTCCCGTCGGCCGCGGCCGGTGCGGGCCTGGTCCTCGGCGTCGGCCTGCTGCTGTGGCTCTACGTGGCCGGCGTCCGCCAGCGTCAGCCGCTCCCGTTGCTGGTCTACACGGGTGTCGTCCTCGCGCTCGCGCTCTGCGCGTCGAGCTACTTCGGGTCCAAGCCGCGCCTGCTGATGCCCGCCTTCCCGGTCCTGCTGCCGCTCGCCCGCGCCCTCGCCCGACTGCGCACCGGCAGATCAGCGCTGGTCACGGCCGGTGTGGCGGTGGCTTCGGCGGTCTATGGCGCGTTCTGGCTGAACGGCTCCGGGCCTCCATGATCATTTCGGTGGCCGCGATGAGCAGCCGGAGAATTCCACCCCATGCTCTGGTTAACGAATTCATAAGTGCCATAAAACGGCGACCCGACATGATCAAAGGAATTGAAGGGCGGACCGGCCGAGGATTACGGAATCCTTAGAATTCGGCGGCCTCCTGAGAGGTTTCCCACATCACATCGTCATCACAAAGCCGCTGTTTCGTCCGGGAACAGAGCTCACTCGCTGTAACGTCGATTGGGTGCGTACCGAACGAAACCTCACCCGTCTGGACCGGGTGTTCGCCAGGCTGGACCGTGAGCCGGAACGGCCCACCCACATTGATGTGCCGAAGATGAGCCGGCACCGGGTCGTGTTGTTCACCGCGACCCTCGCCTTCTACCTTGCGATCGTGTGGGCCGTCGTGATCACGTCCTGGCTGGTCCGGCTCGACTGGCAGGTCATGTTCTTCCGGCCGTACCAGCAGTGGTCGGGAATCCACTGGTTCGTCGACTACTACGTGGTCCTCGGCCAGCGCGGCCCGACCGCCGTGATGGTCGCGGCCTGGCTGGGCTGGCGCTCGTGGCGGCAGCACACCCTGCGCCCGCTGCTCACGCTCGGCGCCTCGCTGCTGCTGCTCAACATCACGGTCGGTGCCGCCAAGCTCGGCATGGGGCGCCTCGGACCGCACTACGCGACCGTCATCGGCTCGAACGAGATGGGCCTGGGCGGCGATATATTCCCCAGCGGACACACCGCCAACGCGGTGGTGACCTGGGGAATTCTGGCATATCTGGCCTCCACCCCGAGAGCCCGCCGCTGGCTCTCGGCCGCCTCGGCGGTCACCTCCCTCGGCGTCGGCATGTCCACCGTCTACCTCGGTACGCACTGGCTGAGCGACGTCCTGCTGGGCTGGGCCGCGGGGCTGCTGATCCTGCTGGCGCTGCCGTGGTGCGAGCCGTTCATCGCCCGCGCCGAGACCTGGCTCTTCGACCTGCGCGACCGCTGGCGTGCCCGCCGCGGCGCCACAGTGGGCGCGCCCGTCCCGGTGCCGGTGATCCTCAAGCCGCGTCCGGCGGTCGTCGAGCGCACGACGCCGGAGCGCGAGCCGGTCTCCCTGGCCCGCGCGCCCAGGGCCCCGATCCATCTGGCACCCGGCCCGCACACGGCCCGCTCGGAGCGCACCCCGGTGACCCCGGCGGGCAGCCGCCGCCCGCAGCACCCCGAGCGGCCGCCGCGCGGCACCGCCGCCCAGGCCGCCCGCCCACTGACGGGCGGCTGACGGCCGTACGACGGCGACCGCGGGCGAGGTACGCACAGCCGGCCCCGGCACGGCGAAGGCCCCGGTTCCCCACTGCGGTAACGGGGGCCTTCGCCGTCG
>NZ_JBFAXI010000040.1:0-74038 GCF_040680735.1 Streptomyces sp. NPDC051987
GAGCCGCCGGACGGTCGGCGCCTGGCACGACGTGATGGAGTCGGTCGAACGGCGCACCGGCGAACCGGTCGAGGCATGCACCGCCGCCTAAAAACAGGGGCGCGGGGAACTGCGCGATCGGCCCCCACGCACCCGCAGCCGGAAACGCACCCTCGGCCCGGTGCTCAGACCCGCATCGGCTGCGGGGACTCCCGGCGCGCCGGGTCCGGACCGTCGTACTCGCGGATGATCTCGTAGCGCGTGTTCCGCTCCACCGGGCGGAAGCCCGCGTCACGGATGAGGTCGAGGAGGTCCTCGCGGGTCAGCTTGTTCGGCGTGCCGTAGTTGTCCGCGTCGTGGGTGATCTTGTACTCGACCACCGACCCGTCCATGTCGTCGGCGCCGTGCTGCAGCGCCAGCTGCGCCGTCTGGACGCCGTGCATGACCCAGAAGACCTTGACGTGCGGGACGTTGTCGAAGAGCAGGCGGGAGACCGCGAAGGTCTTCAGGGCCTCGGCGCCGGTCGCCATCTGGGTGCGGGCCTGGAGGCGGTTGCGTACCTTGCCGTCCTTCATGTCCACGAAGTCGTGCTGGTAGCGCAGCGGGATGAAGACCTGGAAGCCGCCGGTCTCGTCCTGGAGCTCGCGCAGCCGCAGGACGTGGTCCACCCGGTGCCGCGGCTCCTCGATGTGGCCGTAGAGCATGGTGCACGGGGTCTTCAGACCCTTCTCGTGCGCCAGGCGGTGGATCCGGGACCAGTCCTCCCAGTGGGTGCGGTGGTCCACGATGTGCTGCCGGACCTCCCAGTCGAAGATCTCCGCGCCGCCGCCGGTCAGGGACTCCAGCCCCGCGTCGATCAGCTCGTCGAGGATCTCGGAAGCGGACAGGCCGGAGATCGTCTCGAAGTGATGGATCTCCGTCGCCGTGAACGCCTTCAGGGAGACGTCCGGCAGGGCCGCCTTCAGTTCGCGCAGCGAGCGCGGGTAGTAGCGCCACGGCAGGTTCGGGTGCAGGCCGTTGACGATGTGCAGCTCGGTGAGGTTCTCGCTCTCCATCGCCTTCGCGAGCTTCACCGCCTCCTCGATGCGCATCGTGTACGCGTCCTTCTCGCCCGGCTTGCGCTGGAAGGAGCAGTAGGCGCAGGACGCGCTGCACACGTTCGTCATGTTGAGGTGCCGGTTGACGTTGAAATGGACCACGTCACCGTTCTTGCGCGTGCGCACCTCGTGGGCGAGGCCGCCCAGCCACGCGAGGTCGTCCGACTCGTACAGCGCGATGCCGTCCTCGCGGGTCAGCCGCTCACCGGCCCTGACCTTCTCCTCCAGCTCACGCTTGAGCCCGACGTCCATTCCCACACCTTTCTCGGAAGACTCCCCCGGAAGACTCTGACAACCGTACGGCTAGACCTCTTCGGGCAGCTCCCCGACCCGGTTCTCCCACTTCGTGGACAGCACGATCGTGGTCCGGGTCCGGGAGACGCCCTTCGTCCCGGAGAGCCGCCGGATGGTCTTCTCCAGCCCGTCCACGTCGGTGGAGCGCACCTTGAGCATGAAGGAGTCGTCGCCGGCGATGAACCAGCAGTCCTCGATCTCCGGCAGGTCCCGCAGCCGCTGTGCCACGTCCTCGTGGTCGGCCGCGTCGGAGAGCGAGATGCCGATCAGGGCGGTGACGCCGAGGCCGAGCGAGGCCGCGTCGACGGTGGCGCGGTAGCCGGTGATGACTCCCGCCGCCTCCAGCCGGTTGATGCGGTCGGTGACGCTGGGTCCCGACAGCCCGACGAGACGGCCCAGCTCAGCGTAGGAGGCCCGGCCGTTCTCCCTCAGGGCCTGGATGAGCTGCCTGTCCACGGCGTCCATGCGATCGAAGCCTTCCGCTGAAGATTCCTGAAGTAGATGAGAGATGGTGGTGCAGTCGTGCTGAGGGTGCGCGTCACCGGTGCGCGTGGTGCGCGCTCGCGCCGCCGAGATCCCCTTCCCAGCGGCGGTAGAGCCGGTGCCCCACACCGGCCGCGTCCAGCACCCGGCCGGCGACGAAGTCGACCAGGTCCTGGATGTGGGTCGCGCCCGCGTAGAAGGCGGGTGAGGTGGGTACGACGACCGCTCCCAGGTCGTCCAGGGTCACCAGGTGGCGCAGGGTCTGGCCGTTCAGCGGGGTCTCGCGGACGGCGACGACGAGCGGCCGGCGCTCCTTCAGCGTGACACTGGCGGCCCGCTGGAGCAGGTCCTTGGAGAGGCCCAGGGCGACCCCGGCGACGGCGGCGGTCGACGCCGGCACGATCAGCATGCCCTTCACCGGGTACGACCCGGAGGACGGCCCGGCGGCGAGGTCCCCGGCGCTCCAGTACCGCACCCGGGTCAGGTCGGCCGTGAAGGTGTCCGGCTTGCCGTCGGCACCCCGGGCCAGCCATTCCCCCAGGTCGTCCCGCCAGTGCGCGTCCCGGAAGGAGATCCCGGTCTCGTCCAGCAGGGTGAGCCGCGAGGCCCGGCTGACCACCAGGTCGACGCTCTCCCCCGCCTCCAGCAGGGCACGCAGCACCGCAGCGGCATACGGCGTTCCGGACGCCCCGGACACCCCCACGATCCAAGGCACGCGCTGCGTTTCTCCTGCGTTCACACCTTGAGCGTACCGGCGCGCCGACCGAGGTTCAGGCCGGGTGGGGGCCGAGGCAGCCGTGGGGCCGGGCTTCAGGAGAGCGACCGGGCGCCCCGTGCGGCCGCACCGTGGTCAGACGGTGAGCCCGCGCACCAGGAGATCGAGCAGCGCGCACACGAACAGGGCGATCCCGATGAACCCGTTGACGCTGAAGAAGGCCCTGTTCAGGCGGGACAGGTCGTGCGGACGGACGATGGTGTGCTCGTAGGCGAACGCGCCCGCGACGATCACCAGACCCAGCCAGAAGAACGCGCCGGCGTCGGTGGCGACCGCGTACCAGACGAACAGCGCCGTCGTCACCGCGTGGCACACCCGGGCGCCCCGGATGGCCGCCGGGATGCCGAAGCGGGCCGGGACCGACATGACGCCGATCTCGCGGTCGGTCTCCACGTCCTGGCAGGCGTAGATCAGGTCGAAGCCGCCGATCCAGACGCCGACGGCGAGACCGAGGATCACCGCGTCCCAGGACCACTCGCCGGTGATCGCCAGCCAGCCGCCGATCGGGCCCATGGCCTGGGCGAGCCCCAGGATGGCCTGGGGGAAGTTGGTGAACCGCTTGCCGTAGGGGTAGACCACCATCGGGATCACGGCCACGGGGGCCAGGGCCAGGCAGAGCGGGTTGAGCAGCGCCGCCGAGCCGAGGAAGACCGCGACCGCGATCAGCGCGCCCGTCCAGGCGTGCTTCACGCTCATCGCGCCGGTGACCAGCTCGCGGTGGGCGGTGCGCGGGTTGCGGGCGTCGATCTCGCGGTCGATGATCCGGTTGACGGCCATGGCGAAGGTGCGCAGGCCGACCATGCAGATCGTCACCAGGAGCAGCCGCCCCCAGTGGACGTTCCGGTCCAGCTCGAACATCGCGGTCAGCGCGGCGATGTACGCGAAGGGCAGCGCGAAGACCGAGTGCTCGATCATCACCAGGCGCAGGAAGGCCTTCGTCCGTCCTGGCTGCGGGAGGGCTGCGGAGGCGGAGCTCACAGGCCGTACTCCTTCCAGCGGCGGTCCACGAGGGCCGCCGTGTCCGGGTCCGACAGGACCATGTCCGGCCAGCCCCCGTCGCGGGTGTAGCCCTCCTCGGGCCACTTCTTCGTCGCGTCGATGCCCGCCTTGCCGCCCCAGAACTGCTGGTAGGAGGCGTGGTCGAGGTGGTCGACGGGGCCTTCGACGACCGTGAGGTCACGGGCGTAGTCGGTGTTGCCGAGGGCCCGCCAGGCGACCTCGTGCAGGTCGTGGACGTCGCAGTCGGAGTCGACGACCACGATCAGCTTGGTGAGGGACATCATGTGCGCCCCCCAGATCGCGTGCATGACCTTCTGCGCGTGCTTCGGGTACCGCTTGTCGATCGAGACGATCGCGCAGTTGTGGAAGCCCCCGGCCTCGGGGAGGTGGTAGTCCACGATGTCCGGGACGATGATCTTCAGGAGGGGGAGGAAGAAGCGCTCCGTGGCGCGGCCCAGCGGGCCGTCCTCCGTCGGGGGGCGGCCGACGACGATCGACTGGAGCAGCGGCCGCCTGCGCATCGTCACGCAGTCGATGGTCAGGGCCGGGAACGGCTCCTGGGGGGTGTAGAAGCCGGTGTGGTCGCCGAAGGGACCCTCGGGCCGCATCTCGCCCGGCTCCAGCCAGCCTTCGAGGACGACCTCGGCGTTCGCCGGCACCTGGAGCGGGACCGTCTTGCAGTCGACCATCTCGATCCGCTTGCCCGCGACGAACCCGGCGAACAGGTACTCGTCGATGTCGCCGGGGAGCGGGGCCGTGGAGGCGTAGGTCACGGCCGGGGGGCAGCCGAAGGCGATCGCGACCGGGAGGCGTTCGCCGCGCCGGGCGGCCACCTGGTAGTGGTTGCGGCTGTCCTTGTGGATCTGCCAGTGCATGCCGATGGTGCGCCGGTCGTGGCGCTGCAGGCGGTACAGCCCGAGGTTGCGGATGCCGGTCTCGGGGTCCTTGGTGTGGGTGAGCCCCAGGTTGAAGAAGGAGCCGCCGTCCTGCGGCCAGGTGAAGAGGGCCGGGAGCCGGTCCAGGTCCACCTCCTCACCCCGCAGGACGACCTCCTGCACGGGCGCGCTGTCGGACTTCACCTTCTTCGGCGGTACGTGCGCCATCGCGCCGAGCTTCCCGAACGCCTCGCGCACGCCGACGAAGCCGTGCGGCAGTTCGGGGCGGAGCAGCCCGCCGATCTTCTCGGAGATCTCGCCGTACGACTTCAGGCCCAGGGCCTTCAGCAGGCGCCGGTCGGTGCCGAACACGTTCATCGCGAGGGGCATGTCCGACCCCTTCACGTTCTCGAAGAGCAGGGCGGGTCCGCCGGACTTCTGCACCCGGTCGACGATCTCCCCGACCTCCAGGTACGGGTCGACCTCGGCCTTGACACGCTTGAGGTCACCCTCGCGTTCCAGTGCCCGGAGCAGGGAGCGAAGATCGTCGTAAGCCATGTGTCCCAGTATCGGCCACCCGGGGTCGGGGGCCGGTCACCGCCCCCTGCATACTCGTCGGCCATGACCAGACATCGCCGGTTACCGCTGCTCGTCCCGCTGCTCCTGCTCGCCGCGGCCTGTGCGCCCGCCCGGGAGGGGGTCTCGGCCGTCTCCCCGCTGACCCGGGTGGCGGCCGCCGACCGGCAGACGGCACCCGACCTCGCCGGCAGCAGCCTGGACGGCAAGCGGGTCAGCCTCGCCGACTACCGGGGCAAGGTCGTCGTGCTGAACGTCTGGGCGTCCTGGTGCGGGCCCTGCCGGGCCGAGGCGCCCGAACTGTCCAGGGCGCAGCAGGCGCTGGCGGCGCGGGGGGTCCAGGTGTTCGGGGTGGACACGGACGCCCGGCAGGACAAGGGGCGGGCGTTCCAGGACGAGCACCACCTGGTGTACCCGAGCCTGCACGACGCCGGCAGCCGCAAGCTCGTCCGGCTGCCCCGGGGGTACATGCCGCAGGCGCTGCCGTACACCCTCTTCATCGACCGGGACGGCAAGATCGCCGCGAAGTACGTGAGCCCCATGACGGAGGCCGAGGTCCGCACCGTCGTCCGCCCGCTGCTGACGGAGTAGCGGGGCTCGTCAGCTCCCGCCGCCGGCGAGGCACCTGTCCCCTTCCGGGATCGGTGCCACCAGGCGGCTCAGGTCCACCAGGACCGCGTCCGGGCCGGACACGGAGCCGGCGATCGAGATCTCCACGGCGGGGCTGCGGCCGTAGGTGACCAGCTTCTTGCGGCCGTCCCCGGCCGTCTCGCGCCACACCCAGTCCACGCCGTCCACGCTGACGCACGCGTCCGTGGTCGGGGCCGGCGGATTCACGCCGCAGCGCAGCTCCACGGCTCCGTGCCCCCACACCGCGAGCCCCTCGAAGGTCACCCTGTCCCGCGTGGCGCCCGCGAGCCGGCCGGGGTAGCGGTCGGCGAGCCGCGCACACGCGGGGTCCTGGGCGAACGGCCCCTGCGCCAGACCGAACACCGGCGAGTCCAGCTCACCGACGGCGAGACCGGCCCCGGCCAGCAGCCCCGCCCCGGCCAGCCCGGCCGCCACCCGCCTCCGGCGAGACCACCCGCGCATCCCCACCGCTTCCCCTCCCGTCGCAGGAGAACCATGATGCCCGGGTGCCGATCCGCGGTCCCGGTCACCCGCTACTCTGGCCGCCATGCTCAGGTATCTGCCGTACTTGCTGGTCCTCGCGCTGTGGATCTACGCCTTCGTGGACTGCCTGAACACCCCCGAGGACGAGGTCCGCGCCCTGCCGAAGCTGGCGTGGGTGTTCGTCATCCTGCTCTTCGGCGAGGTCCTGGTCGGCCCGCTCGCCTGGCTGATCGCCGGCCGGACCCGGCAGCCACGCGAACGGTGGGTCGCGCCGGACGACAACCCGGAGTTCCTGAAGTCCCTGAAGCCGGACGATCCACGCACCGACTGAACCTACTGAACCGACTTAACCGACTGCCGGAACGTCCGACCCTCCGCCGCATCGGCGTCCACGACGGGCGTCCCGAACGTACCGCCGAATCCCGCCCCCGCCCGCCAAGTTGGCCCCTCATCTGCCCTTCAAGCCTCCTCCGGTCCCCCCTGACCCGCAAATCGCACCATTTAACACGCATTGGTGAAAACGTGGCGAAAGTGCGTGATGCCCGGTTCGCTCGCCGAAGATCCTCCCTGAACCGTTGCCGGCAGCGTGGAGAGGGATGTCTGTGGCCGACAGCAAGGTCGAGAAGGCGAGGCGGGCCGCCGGGTCGTTCCGGCTCGTGACCGCGGCGGGCACCCGGGCCGCCGCGCCGGCGCCCGCCGCCGACGAGGAGTGGGAACTTCCCGGCGGCAGAGCCCGGTTGTACTACGGGGCGGGCCCCAGGGGCATGGTCCGGCCGGTCGTCCTGGCCGACGGGTTCGGCCTCGGGCCGACCGACTTCGACCGGCTCTGGCACGACCTGGAGAACGGCCCGTTCCCGTTCGTCAGCGAACTGCGGCGCTGTGGACGCACGCTGGTGCTCGTGGGGTTCGCCGACCGCGGCGCGTCCGTCCTGCGGAACGCCGAGACGATGACCGCCGCGGTCCTGCGGACCACCGCCGAGCAACTGGGCGGCGCCCGGCTGCTCGTCGGCGGGTTCGGCACCGGCGGCATGGTCGCCCGGTACGCGATGGCCTGGATGGAGACCCGGCGTCTCGACCACCGGGCCGGCGTCTACCTCTCGTTCGACAGCCCGCACCGGGGCGCCTGGCTGCCGATCGGCCTCCAGGCCCTCGCCCACCATGTCGCCCCCTACGACGACACTCTCCTGCGGCAGATCAGCAGCCCCGCCGCCCGGCAACTCCTCTGGCGCCACCTGGACAGCGCCGGCGGCACCCCGCAGGAGAGCCCGCTGCGGACCGCGTTCAGGCAGCGGCTCCACGACGTCGGCGACTGGCCCCGCATCCCGCGGGTCCTCGCCGTCTCCAGCGGCCGCGGCGACGGGACCGGCAACGGCGTCCGCGCCGGGGCGAAGATCCTCAGCTGCGCCGGCCCCCTCTTCGACGGCACCCGTTTCCTCGCCCAGGCGCAGGGCCAGAAGGCCGAGGTGGCCGCAGTGGGCGGCGTCCTCGGCGCCCCCCGCACGATCACCACCGACGGCTTTCCCGAGCTGGACGGGGCACCGGGCGGCACGCTCGAATCCTTCGGCCTGCTCGCCGACGCGCTGGCCGCCGCCGGTGAGCACACCGAGGCCGCCCACCGCCGCGTGTGCTTCGTGCCCTCCGTCAGCGCCGTCGCCATCCGCGACCTCGACCAGCAGTCCGACCTCTACGCCGACATCGGCGAACTCCCGCCGGAGGACTCGGAGGCCGACGACTTCCTGCTCTCCTCCGCCAACGGGGCGCACGCGGCCATGACCGAGGAAATCGGCGGCTGGATCCTGGACCGGCTGCCCGACTGAGGCGCCCCGATGTACAACTTCACGATCCCGTCGACGCTCAAGGCGTGGCTGGACGACGTGGTCCTGTTCAACCGCACGATGGGCGAGAACCCGTCCGCCAAGGGCACGCCGGTCACGGTGGTGGCCAGCCGCGGCGGCTCCTACGCGCCGGGCACCCCGCGCGAGTCGTTCGAGTACGTCCAGAACTACCTGACCGCGCTGCTGTCCGACGGTCTCGGCCTGGACGTCGACTTCATCGTGCCGGAGCTGACCATGGCCCCGCAGAACCCGGCGATGGCCGAACTCGTGCCGCTCTACGAGGCCTCCCGCGACCGCGCCCTCCGGGACGCGGCCGGCAAGGCGAAGGAACTGGCGGACCGCCTCGCCGCGTAGGGCGCGTGCCGGCCCGGGATCACCCCGGCGCGGGACCGGTTGCGCCGATCGGCCCAGCAGCACATGCGGACCCGGTGGCGGCCGGTTGTGATGAACGCGTTCTGACATCCCGACACCTCGGAGGCCGTCATGCGCATTCGTTCCCTCGCCGTCACCGGCGCACTCGCCGCCACCCTCGCCCTCACCGGCACCACCGCCGCGTTCGCCGGCAACGGCGCCGAGGCCCACGGTGCCGCGTTCGGCAGCCCGGGTGTGCTGTCGGGCAACGTCGTCCAGGTCCCGATCAACATCCCGATCAACGTGTGCGGCAACACCATCAACGTGCCCGGTCTGCTGAACCCGGCGATCGGCAACACCTGCGTCAACCGCTGACCCGGACCCGACCGCGGGATACTCACGAGGCTTCCGGAGGCTCTTCGCCTCCGGAAGCCTCGCCTGCGTGCAGGTTGTACGCCGGTGAGCCGCCCGAAGCGGACAGTGCGCCCCTGGGCCGCACCGGGAGCGATCCCGACACTTACCTCGTATGACGACTGCTCCCGCCGGTTCCACCACCAGTATCGCGCCCGAGTACGGCGACCGGGTCATCGCCGTGGAGGCGGCGGGCTCGGAACCGATCCCCGACGCCGAACGCCACGGCAGCCCGCTCCAGTTGCTGTGGACCTGGGCATCTCCCAACATCGAGTTCGCGACCGTCTACATCGGCGTGATCGCGGTCCTCTTCTTCGGCCTGGACTTCTGGACCGCGACCGCCGCGATCCTGCTGGGCACCGCGATCGGCGCGGTCACCCAGGGCGTGCTGTCGCTGGACGGCCCCCGGTTCGGCGTCCCGCAGATGGTGATCGGCCGCTTCTCCTTCGGCTTCCTCGGCAACATCCTGCCCTCCGCCGCCAACGGCCTGCTGGCGGGCGTCGGCTGGTTCGCGGTGAACAGCGTGAGCGCCGCCTTCGCCCTGAACACCCTGACCGGACTGCGCCCGCTGCCCTCCCTCCTGCTCGTCGTGGTCGCCGAGATCCTGATCGGCTTCATCGGCCACAACTTCGTGCACACCTTCGAGAAGTACGCGTTCCCGGCGCTCGCGGTGATCTTCCTGCTGGCCGGCGTGTGGACCTTCAAGGACGCGGACCTCGGCGGGGGCGGCTCGGGCGGCGGCGTCGGCGGCTTCCTGCTCGCGTTCAGCGCGGCCTGGGGCTACGCGGCCGGCTGGAACCCGTACGCCACCGACTACTCCCGTTACCTGCCGCGCACCGCGAACAAGGTGCGGACCGTGCTGTGGCCGGCCGTCGGCCTCTTCGTGTCGGTCTCGATCGTCGCGGTCATCGGCGCGGCCTCGGCGACGATCGTCGCCCCGAAGAACGCCACCCCGACGGCCGCCTTCACCGGCCACCTCCCCGGCTGGCTCGGCGACCTCGTGCTGCTCGCCATCATGCTCGGCGGGATCTCCGCGAACGCCCTCAACGTGTACTCCGGCGCCATCTCCATCGCCTCCTTCGGGCTGAAGCTCCCCACCTGGCTGAGCCGCAGCGCCCTGGTCGTGGTGTCGGGCATCGCCGGCACGGCGGCGGCCTGGGCCTCGCTGGACGACGCGGGCGCGGCCTACGAGGCGTTCCTGCTGGTCATCGCGTACTGGGTGGCACCCTGGCTGGGGGTCGTGCTGGTGGAGCGGTGGCTCCAGGGCCGTACCGCCACGGACGAGGAGCTCGCCGCCCGCCTCACCGACCGCTCCTTCACCAACTGGCCCGGCCTCGCCGCCCTCCTGATCGGCGTGGCGGTCTCCGTCCCCCTCTTCTCCAACCAGGAGGACTACGTCGGCTACGTCCCCGAGCACTGGCCGTCCTTCGGCGACATCACCCCCGTGATCGGCTTCACGGTGAGCGCCCTCCTCTACGCGGCCCTGCGCAAGCGCACCCGCTGAAAACACCCTCGCCGGACAGCACCCTCGCTGGAGCGCCCCGTCAGGGGCGCGCTGTCACTCTTCGTCCCGCAACCGCCGCCAGATCCGGCTCCGGTGCAGCAGGAACAGCGAGCCCACCACGGCGACCAGCTGGAGCCCGACCGCGAGCAGCCAGAACTCGTCCCTGGTCTCCAGCCGGTTCGTCAGGAACTCGAAGTTCATGCCGAAGAACCCGGTGAGGAACGACAGCGGCAGGAAGATCACCGACACGATCGTCAGCCGGTTGATCACACCGTTCTGTTCGCCCGCGACCAGGGAGCCGTAACTGGCGAAGGCCCGCCGCGTCGCCTCCTGGAGGGACTCGATGTCCGCCAGGACCAGCCGCGCCGCCCGCTGGAACTCCTGGGCCAGCCGCTGCCGCTCCGCCGGGAAGTCGCTGCTCATCATCCTGCGGGTGATCACCTCGTCGACCCCCTGGAGGTAGGGCAGCAGCGCGTGGTGCAGGACGGCGGAGTGGCGGCGCAGCTGGGACAGCCGGTGGACCTGCTCGGGGCGCCGCCTCTGGAACATGTCGTCCTCCAGTTCCTCCACCTGGAGCAGGGCGTCCACCGCGGCCCGCCGGAACGTCGTGAGGGCCTCCTGGAGCAGCAGGAACAGCGTGGCCACGGTGTCGTGCGGGCGTTCCCGCCGCACCTGGGCGGTGACGGCCCGTGCCAGCCCGGCCCGGCGCCCCCAGTGGGTGATCACCAGGAAGCGCTCGGAGGCCAGGGCGTGCACATGGGCGACCCGGCCCTGGTGGACCACCGGCACCGCGAAGGCGGCGGTGTCGCCCAGGAACTCCGCGCGTGCGGACGCGTCCGGCCGGCCGAACCACTCCAGGTCCTCGTCGTCCAGCCCGAGCCGCCGGACCACCGGTACCTCCGCCAGGCCCTCCGCCGGGCCCTCCTCCTCGGGCAGTTCGACACCGAGGAGCAGGAACGGGTCCGTGGTGAGCCGCCGGCGCGCCTCCGGCAGGGAGATCGTCGTCGTGCCCCCGTCCGGTACCGACACCATCGTCACGATCATCGGCTCATCGCTGGTCCCGTCGCCCACGCTCCCAGCCTGCGGGCGGCCCGCGGTCCGCGCACCCGCTGCCGACCAGGTGCGGGCCGTCCGGGCGAGGCGGCGGCCCGCCGGCTACGCCACCGGCCGCAGCCCCCGGGCCCGAGCCGCCCCGGTCCCCCGCACCACCCGGTGCGCGCAGGCCGCCGTCAGGAGTTCGCCCAGCAGGTCCGGATCGTCGATCTCCAGGTCGAGGAGGGACTCGATGCGCTCCAGCCGCTGGTAGAGGGACTGGCGGCCGATGTGCAGCAGGGCGGCGGTGCGGGTCGGGGAGCAGCCGTGCCGCAGGTGCACCTCCAGGGTGCGGACCAGGTCGCTGGGGTGAGCCGCCTCCCAGGCGAGCAGCGGCCCGAGGGTGTGCTGGACGAGCGCGGCGAGGCGGTCGCGGTTGGCGGCGACACCGCCCCGGGTCAGCTCGCGCTCCAGGGCCAGGGCGCGGGCGGAGGTCACCAGCGGGCCCTCGGCCGCGCCGGGTTCGGCCGGCGGCACGGTGAGCGCGAGTTCCAGCGTGGTCCGGGCCGCTCGCAGCGTCTCGCTCCAGTGCAGCCAGCCGCCGGGGCCGACCGCGTGGCCGACGGCGACCGTGGCGCCCGGCTCGGCGGCGCCCCGGAACGCCGCCTGCACGGCCCGCACGGGATCGCCGGGCACCGCGGCCGGCACCGCGAGCAGCGCGAGGGCGTCCCCCGGGAAGGCGGCCCGCAGCACCCCGGCCCCGCCCAGCGCCCGTACCGCCCGGTCCACCGCGCCCACGCCCCGGCTGCCGTGCAGCGAGACGCCGAGCAGCCGGGCGCCGGGGCCGGGGTGGAACCCGGCGAGGGCGGCCCGCGCCTCCACCTCGGGCTGGTTGAGGGCCTGTCCGTCGGCCAGGTCCGCGAGGAGCGCCGCCGCGTGGTCGTCGCCCCAGGGCCGGACGACCGCACGGCGGCCGGCCAGGCCCCGGGCCACGATCGCCCGGTTGGCGGCCTCGGCGATCCGCACGAAGGGCACCACCCGGTGCAGGGCGAGCAGCGGCAGGCCGAACCGGCCGGCCTCGTCGGTCACCTCGGGCGGCATGCTGGGCAGGGCGCGCCCCACCTCCACCGCGAGCCCGGCCGCACCGCGCGCCGCCAGCTCGCGCACGTACCGTCGGCGGACCTCGTCGCCGGCGTCGGTCAGCCCGAAGCCGTTGGTGAGGAGCAGTTCACCGCCGTCGAGGAAGTTGGCGCCCTCGTACACCTCGCTGGAGTGGACCCAGCGGACGGGGCGGTCCAGGGCGGCCTCGCCGGCGAGCAGTTCGGGGCGGGCCGCCCGCACCGGGTCGAGGGCGAGGACTTCGCGGAGGGTGAGTGCGGGCACGGCGACCTCCAGGGGACGGGCGCGGCCGCTGACATTTCGTCCGGCCGGGGGTTGCCCGGAGGGTACTTTCCGCACGTTGCCCTCGTGTTTCGGCCACAGGAGAGTGGAGCCATGGACCAGTCGCAAGCGCGGGCCCTGCTCGCCACCGCCGTCGCCGAGGCCCGCGCCGGGCTCGCCGAGGGAGGCATCCCGATCGGCGCCGCGCTCTACGGCGCCGACGGCGTGCTGCTCGGCCGCGGCCACAACCGGCGCGTACAGGACGGCGATCCCGCCATGCACGCGGAGACGGCCGCGTTCCGCGCGGCGGGCCGGCAGCGGACGTACCGGGGCACCACCATGGTGACGACCCTGTCGCCGTGCTGGTACTGCTCCGGCCTGGTCCGGCAGTTCGGCATCTCCCGGGTCGTGATCGGCGAGGCGGCCACCTTCCACGGCGGCCACGACTGGCTCGCCGAGCACGGCGTGGAGATCGTCCTGCTGGACGACGCGGAGTGCGTGGCGATGATGCGGGACTTCATCAGCAGCAACCCGGCCCTGTGGAACGAGGACATCGGTGAATGACATGAGCAGCCCCCGTATCCCCACCGTCGACCTGCGCCCCTGGCTCGACGGCGGCAAGGACGAGCGGCGGGAGATCGCCCGGACCGTCGACAGCGCCCTGCAGACCGCCGGATTCCTGCTCGTCACCGGGCACGGGGTCGCCCCGGAGCTGCGCAGCGGGGTCCGGGCGGCCGCGCGCCGGTTCTTCGCGCTGCCGTCCCCGGTGAAGGCGGCGTACGAGGCGAAGGTCGGCGGCCGCGGCTGGCTCGGGCCCGGTGCCGAGGCCAACGGCTACGCGGAGGGCACCGAGACCCCGCCGGACCTGAAGGAGTCGCTGACCTTCGCGACCCACGAGCCGTTCGACGACCCGGTGGTCGACGCGGAGTGGTACGCGCCCAACGTGTGGCCGGCCGAGGTGCCGGAGCTGCGCCCCCTCTGCGAGGAGTACCTGGCCAGGATGGCCGCGCTGGAGAAGGAGCTGTTGGAGCTGCTGGGGTACGCCCTCGGCGTCGAACGGGACTTCTTCTCCCGGCACATGGACCATCCGACGTACGGCTTCAACATCAACTGGTATCCGGGGACGGACGTCGTCGGCGAACCCGAGCCGGGGCAGTTCCGGATCGGGCCGCACACCGACTTCGGCACGGTGACCATCCTGGACCGGCAGGCCGGCAAGGGCGGCCTCCAGGTGTACACCGACGCGGGCGGCTGGGAGGACGCGCCGTTCGACCCGGCCGCGTTCACCATCAACATCGGTGACCTGATGGCCCGTTGGACCGGCGACCGGTGGCGTTCCGGCCGGCACCGGGTGCTGCCGCCGCCCACGGACGCGCCCGCCGAGGAGCTGATGTCCCTGGTCTACTTCGGCGAGTGCACCCCGGGCACCACCGTCGAGTCGGTTCCGGCGCCGGTCGGCCGGGTCGCCTACCCGCCGGTCGACTCGCACGTGTACCTGCGGGAGAAGCTGGACGCCATCACCGTCGGCTGATCTCAGAGCGTCAGTATTCGTGACCCAACAGTCATCACGCGATCTGGCCTGAAGCAACTCCCTCTTCCTACACTTGGGTCAAGGGGGGACTGCCTTGCACAGAGGGTTGCACGGGCGTGGAGCGCTGTTCGACGTCGAGCCGGCCGGGCTCGTGCCCAGAATCGTCGGCCTACGGCCGTACCAGCATCGTGCCCTTCCTCTCGAACACTCCGGGGAGCTGCCGTTCGTCGTGCTGACCGGAGCTCGGGGGCTCGGCAAGAGCGCGGTGCTCGGCGAGTTGCGGGATGCGTACAAGGGTCACACCCCGGTCGCGCTCGTCGACTGCGAGGAGGAGCAGTTCGCCGCGCCGCCGCCCGAGCGGCCCGCCGAGTCCTGGTCACCGGTCGCGCAGGCGCTGCTGGTCGTCGCCGAGCAGCTCGCCGAACCGGTGACCGGCGCCGGCCGGATCACGTTCCCGCGGCTGATGTCGGGGCTGGTCGCGGTGGCCGCCGGCGGCTGGGGCGACGCGGACTCGGAGCGGATCCGGCGCGAGGTGGAGCGGATCCTGCTGCTGAACGAGAACGGCTCGTGGATCAGCGGGTTCGCCGGGCGGTGGGCCGGGAAGGTGGCGGCGAAGGTGGTCGCCGCCGCGACCGGCACCGGCCCGCTGGTCTCCGGGGCCATCGAGGCCACCCTGGAGTCGGTCGCCGAGGGCTTCACCAGCCGCCGCCACCAGAAGGCGTCGGTCTGGTACCGGACCTACCCCAACGCGGGCGGGCACGCGCAGCGCGGGCTGATCCTGCTCTCCGGGCACTTCCGGGCGGGCGGCACCTCCCGCGAGCACGCCGAGCGGTACCTGGTGCGGGCCCTGCTCTCCGACCTGACCGAGGCGTACGCGGGTGTGCTGCCGCGGATGCAGCGGCTCGGCCGGCCGTTGGTGCTGCTCGACGACCTGCAGACCGGACCGGGGCCCGGCCTGGTGGAGGCGGTGCTCAGGGACCGCGCCGAGGGCATCGCCGACCAGGTGGCCTTCGTCGCCGGACTGCGCGGTGACGGCCGGGAGCTGCTGCGCGGCGGGGTGCGGCGGGAGCTGGCCGCGGTCGCCCGGCACACCGAGTGGACACCGGACCCGGCCGTCCCGTCCTCACGGGCCCTGCTGGTCGCGCTGCCCCCGCTGTCCCCCGACGACACCCTGCACCTGGTCGGCGCCCCGGCCGCGCCCCGGCTCCCGGCCGCCGTCCACCGGCTGACCGGCGGCAACCCGCTGGGCGTCGCCCTGCTCGCCGAGTCCGCGGCGCAGAACCCGGAGCGGGCGGACTCCCCGGCCGACCTGCTCACCGCCGACGTACGGCTGACCGACGAGGGCCCGGCCGCCCCCGCCTACCTCCAGCTCCTCGACCGGCTGGTGCCGCGCGACCGTCTCGACGAACTGACCGTGCTGGCCGCCGCCCACGACTACGGCTCGGCGTGCGCGCTGGCCGCCGCACTGCTCCCGGACGACTTCGGGCCGGCCGGTGTACGGGCCCTGCAGGGCCGCCTGGCCCAGGAGGGCATGCCGAACCGGTACGGGCAGTTCGTCGGCGACCGCTTCACCCGGACCCTGCTGCTGCTCCGGCTGCACCTGCGGGACGCCGACCACAGCGGCTGGCGCACCGCCCAGGAGACCCTGATCGACTTCTACGCGGCGGAGGACCAGGCCGGCTTCCGGCTCTACCGCCAGCTGGCGCTGGGCCTGGCCGACCCCGCGGTGGCCCATCTCCGCGACGCCTTCCCGGTCCTGGACACCCCGGTCTGGCTGCGCAGACTGCGGTTCCTCGGCACGGCGCCGTACTTCCACGCCCACGACGCCGAAGGCCACGACTTCGCCGGCCACGGCGACCTGCGGGCGGCGGTGGCGCTGGGCCGCACGGACGCGGACCAGCGGGTGCCGGAGGGGGTGGACGCCGTCCTGCATCTGCGGGTGCGGCGCCTGCTGCACGCGATGTGGCATCTCTCCGACCCGCTGGTGCTGCCCGACCCCAGGGTGGGCGACCGGCTGCGCTTCGAGCTGGAGCAGCTGTCCAATCTGCGGCCGGCCGACAACGCGCTGCTGTGGCAGGCCTCCCGGGCCTGGCCTGCCGTGCTCGCGGGGCGCCCGTCGGCGGACCCGGACGACGACGAGGGTGACGACCAGCGGAGCGGGGTGGCGTGATGGCGGGGCGGGGTGTGGGCACGTGGGTGCGTGAGGGCGTCTGGGAGATTCCGCTGCGCCGGTACGTCGCCCTGCTGGTGACGGCCGTGGTGATCGCCGGCCTGGTCGTCGGGGTGCGGGCGGCCGTCCATGACGACCGGTCCTGCGCGCCGGGGGTGGCCCGGCCCGAGGGCAGCGCGGAGTGCGTGGGTGTGGCGACGGCCGCGTACGACTTCGGGCATCCGCAGCTGCGGGACACCGTCCGGGCGATCGCCCGGGAGAACGCCCGCCTCAAGACCGGGAGTTACGTGACGGTCGCGGTGATGCTGCCGTACAGCGCGACGGCGACGGCCAGCCTCGCCGACATCCAGCACGAGCTCCAGGGCGCCTACCTGGCCCAGTACCAGGCCAACCACGACTCCAACGGCGAGTCCCCGGCGATCCGGCTGGTGCTGGCCAACCCCGGGGCGACCAGCCAGTACTGGCAGCGGATGGTCACCCAGCTGGCGGGCATGACCGGTGCTCCGGACCGGCTGCGGGCGGTCGCCGGGGTCGGGCAGAGCACGGACGACAACAAGAAGGCCGTCAAGGAGCTGACCCGGCTGGGCATTCCGGTGGTGGGGTCGTCGATCACGGCGGACGACCTCGCCAACGGGCAGGACGGCAAGGACCCCTACCCCGGTCTGGCCCGGGTCTCCCCCACCAACACCGACGAGGCCCGCGCCCTCGCCTCCTTCGCGAAGGTGAGCGCGGGCCGGGCCCTGCTCGTCTACGACAAGCCGGGCGACCCGTACACGCGGACGCTGCAGACCTCGTTCGCCGCGCTGATCAAGGGCTCGCCGTACGAGCCGCAGCCGTTCACACCGCCGGCCGACCGCAGCCAGGAGGGGACGACCGCGAACACCTTCCGGCAGATCACCAACCTGGTCTGCGACACCTCGCGGTCGACCGACACGATCCTCTTCGCCGGCCGGCACACCCAGTTGCGGCAGTTCATCAACGCGCTGGGCGGGCGGGGCTGCCAGGACCGGAGGTTCACGGTGCTGACCGGCGACGAGGGGTCGTACCTGACCAGTGAGGCGAAGCTGGACCGCAGCGCGCTGCGGCACAACCTCTCCGTCCGCTACACCGCCCTCGCCCATCCCGACGCGTGGGGCAGAGGCAGCCCGAGGACGGGGGGTTCGGCGGCCGACATGGCCACGCTGACCGGGCTGCTGGCAGGTGCGCGGAAGGCGCCGGCCGGCCCGATCGGGTCGGTGGCCCTGGAGGACGGCCAGCTGATCATCGCCTACGACGCGATGCGGCTCGCGGTGCACGGGATCCGCGAGGCGGTGCCGGCGGGGCGGTCCGTGCCGGCGCTGGCCGACGTGGGGTTGCAGTGGCCGCAGGTGAAGGGGTCGCTGCGGGTGGCCGGGGCGAGCGGGTGGATCTGCCTGGACGCGCACGGGAACCCGTACGACAAGGCGGTGCCGATCGTGGAGCTGCGGGCCGAGGGTGGGTCCAGGTTCGTGACCATTGCGTGGCCGGAGGGGAAGCCGCCCAGTGGGGAGTGTCTGCCGCCGTCGTGAGCGGGTGCGGGTGGGTGGGGCGAAAGGCCCCTCAAGAACTCAGGGAGTCGATCAGACGCTCGAATCTGGCCCGCCACGCCGGCTCTGTCTCGCCCACGCCCTCGAACTCGTGGGTGAAGCGCAGGGCGGTGCCGGAGTCGCCGTCGCGTTCCAGGTGGAAGCGGAGGCGGCCGCCGCCCTCCACCGTGTACTCGGCGACGCGGTCGACGTCCCAGGCGGTCACCGTGCCCGTGCCCAGGTCACCGAGGGTGACCGTGCCGTCCAGCCGCGGTTGCAGGACGTCGACGGGGGTGAACCAGGCGGCCAGGCCCTCCGGGGTGGAGAGGCTCGGCCAGACCTGGTCCGTCGGCTTCGGCAGTCGTACCAGGAAGTGCAGGATGTGCGTACTTCCGTGGGTCTGACGGGTGCCCTGTTCGATGGAACCGGCCATGGCACCAGTGTCGCCCCTCGCGGGTTCAGACGCCCGCGTAGGAGTGCTTGCCGGTGACGAAGATGTTGACGCCGTAGTAGTTGAAGAGCCAGCAGCCGAAGGCGATCATCGCCAGGTAGGCGGCCTTGCGGCCCTTCCAGCCGGCGGTGGCGCGGGCGTGCAGGTAGCAGGCGTAGGCGACCCAGGTGATGAAGGACCACGTCTCCTTGGGGTCCCAGTTCCAGTAGCGGCCCCAGGCGCTGCCCGCCCAGATCGCGCCCGCGATGATCGTGAAGGTCCACAGCGGGAAGACCGCCGCGTTGACGCGGTAGGCGAACTTGTCGAGGGACGCCGAGGCGGGCAGGCGCTCCAGGACCGAGGTGGCGAAGCTGCCGGGCTTGCCGCCGTTCTCCAGCTTGCTCTCGTAGGCGTCCTTGAAGAGGTAGAGGATGGTCGCCATCGCGCCGACGTAGAAGACGGCGCCACAGAAGATCGCCGTCGAGACGTGGATGTACAGCCAGTACGAGTGCAGGGCCGGGACCAGCGGCTCGCTCGCCGTGTAGAGGACGGTGACCGCGAGGCCGAGGTCCAGCAGGACCGTGGTGATCAGGAAGAGGCCGAGCCAGCGGACGTTCTTCTTCAGGGCCAGCAGGGTCAGGTAGACGGCGACCGCGACCGTGGAGAACGTGATGTTGAACTCGTACATGTTGCCCCACGGCGCCCGCTGCACGGAGGCCGCGCGGGCGACCACGCCCGCCAGCTCCACCAGGAAGGCGAGGACCGTGAGCGAGATCGCGATCCGGCCGTAGAGGTCGCCCTGCTCGTCGCCGCCGTGCGCGCCGGGGCCGTCCGGCACGTCCCGCGAGCCCGCCGCGGAGCGGACCACGACCTGCGGACGCTCCAGTACGGCGGTGCCGCCGGCCTTCTTGACCGTGACGGCGGGCGCCTTCTTCGCCGCGGTGTTCGTGGTGAGCGCGTTGGCGGTGCGCGCCACCCGGCTGCGGCTGCCGAGCAGCCACTCGAAGATGTAGGCGAAGAACGCCAGCGTGTACACGGCCATCGAGGAGTAGATGAGCGTGTTGCTCATGCTCGCCAGATGCTCGTTGGTCGCGGCGAGGGTGGTTGCGTCGAGCGCGGTTGCGGCGGCGGAAGTCATCGCTTCTCAGCCCCTTCGGCAGGTACGACTTCGGGGTCGGGGGATTCTGCGGGATCGTCGTCAGTGGTGTCGGCGGGGTCGGGGGCGCCGGGCGCCTGGTCGTAGAGGATTCCGGCGAGGTCGCCCAGTTCCTCGGGCACCTTCGCGGACTCGCTGCGGCCCAGCCCGGCCATCTCGACCACCGTGACGCCGTCGGCACCCTGCACCGCGCGCACCCAGACGCGGCGGCGCTGGATGAACAGCGAGGCGGCCAGGCCGAAGATCGCGGCGAGCGCGCCGCCCAGCGCCCAGCCGCTGCCGGGCTCCTGGACGATCTCGAAGCCGGCCCATTCCCTGACGCCCTTCTCGAACGTCACGGACCCGGCGCCGTTCGGCAGCTGCATGGTCTGACCGGGCCTGAGGTTGTCCCGGAACTGCGCTCCCTTGGAGTCCTTGAACTCCTTCATGTGGGTCTTGTCGAGCTGGTACACGCTCTGCGGGATCCCCGAGTCGACCCCCAGGTCGCCGTGGTACGGCGTCAGGTTCAGCACCGGGTTCTCCAGCGCCGGGAAGCTGGAGAGCACCGAGGCGCCGCCGCTGTACGTCGGCAGGAAGAACAGCGAGATGCCGAGCTGTTCACTGACGCCCTGGGCGTTCTTGTAGCCGTCCATCACCTTCACCACGCCCTGGGAGGTGACGTTGCTGTCGAGCGGGAGCAGCGGCACGGCGTCCTGGTAGACGATCGTGCCGGTGGCGTCGCGGACCGTGATGACGGGCGCGTAGCCGTGGCTGACCAGGTAGACCTTGGCGTCGTCGATCTCCAGCGGCTCGTTCACCTTGATGGTGGTCCGCTTCGGCTTGCCGTAGGCCCCCTTGCTGTAGTCGATGTCCGCGGCGAAGGTGACCGGCGTGCCCCTGCTGGGGCCGCTGGTCTGGTAGGTGGCGTGGAAGTTCTTCAGGTCGAAGCTGAACGGCACCAGGTCGTCGGTGCTGAACATGGAGCCGGACTTGAAGTCGTCGTACTGGAGAATCGAGTTGGCGAACCCGTCGCCCTCGACGACCAGTTTGGTGCCGTCCGACTTGTACATCTGGCCGGAGGCGAAGGCGATCAGCAGCACGATCAGCGCGATGTGGAAGACCAGGTTGCCGAACTCGCGGACGTAGCCCTTCTCGGCGGCGACCGCGTCCCCGGCGTGGTGCGCGCGGAAGTGCCGCTTCCTCAGCAGCGTCAGCGCCGCCTCGCGGACCTCCTCAGGGTCGGCCGTGGTCCGCCAGGTCGTGTACGCGGGAAGCCGGTCGAGCCGCTTCGGGGCGCCCGGCGGACGGCCGCGCAGCTGGCCCACGAACTGCCAGGCGCGCGGGATGATGCAGCCGACGAGCGAGACGAAGAGCAGGATGTAGATCGCCGAGAACCACACCGAGCTGTAGACGTGGAACAGGCCGAGCTTGTCGTAGATCGGCGCCAGCGTCTTGTGGGACTTCTGGAAGTCGGCGACCTTGTTGATGTCGGCGCCGGACTGCGGGATCAGCGAGCCGGGGATCGCGCCCAGCGACAGCAGCAGGAGCAGCAGCAGCGCGACCCGCATCGAGGTGAGCTGCCGCCAGAACCAGCGGGCCCAGCCGATCACGCCGAGCCCGGGGGCGATCGGCGGTTCGGCGGGGGCGGTGGAGAGCTGGGAGCCCGCCGCGCCGAGGTCCTGCTCGGTGTTCTCGGATTCGGTCTTGCTCATTGATCAGATCCCCACAGTGAAGCCGTTGGACCAGCCCTGCATCTCCTGCACGAGGCTGTCCCAGGCCCCGGTCAGCAGCAGCACACCGGTCACGATCATCATCGTGCCGCCGATGCGCATGACCCAGACATAGTGGCGCTTGACCCAGCCGAAGGCACCGAGGGCCTTGCGGAAGGCGATCGCGGTGAGCACGAAGGGGACACCGAGGCCCAGGCAGTAGGCAACGGTCAGTATGGCGCCCCGGCCGGCACTCGCCTGGTTGAAGGACAGGGTGGTGACGGCCGACAGGGTCGGGCCGATGCACGGTGTCCAGCCGATCCCGAACAGTGCGCCCAACACCGGCGCCCCGGCCAGTCCGGCCACCGGCCGCTTGTGGAAGCGGAACTCGCGCTGGGTGAACCAGGGCATCATGCCCATGAAGAACACGCCCATGGCGATCATCAGCACCCCGAGGACCTTGCTGAGGATGCCGGACTGTTCCTGGAGGGTCTGGCCGAAGTAGCCGAACAGGGCCCCGCCGGACACGAACACGGCGGTGAAGCCGAGGACGAAGAGCGAGGCGCCGACCGCCATCCGGCCCCGCCGGGCCTCCGCCAGATCGGTGCCGGCGACGCCCGTGACGTACGACAGATAGCCGGGGACGAGGGGCAGCACGCAGGGCGAGAAGAAGGAGACAAGTCCGCCGAGCAGCGCGACCGGCATGGCGACCAGCAGGGCGCCGTTGAGGACGGTCGCGTTCCGGCCCGTCTCGGCCGCGATCGTGACGAGTGCGCTCACGTCACTTCTCCGCGACGACCGGCTTGATCATCTTCAGCAGGGTCTCCTCGCTGAGCGCCGCCAGCGAGCGCGCCGCGATCTTCCCCTGCCGGTCGAGTACCAGGGTGGAGGGGATGGCCTGCGGGTTGAGCGTGCCCTTCTTGAAGCGGAGCATCAGCTTGCCCGTCGGGTCGTACAGGCTCGGGTAGTCGATGCCGTTCTGCTTCTCGAAGGCGACCGCGGAACCGGTGCTGGTGTCGCGGGTGTTGATGCCGACGAACTGGACGCCCTTGCTCGCGTACTCCTTGGAGACGGCGGCGAAGTTGGGCGCCTCGGCCCGGCAGGGGCTGCACCAGGAGCCCCAGACGTTGATGACGACGACCTTGCCCTTGTAGTCCGCGACGTCCAGGGTGGTGCCGTCGATCGTCCTGCCGGACAGGTCGGGGGCCGCCGCGCGGTGGCCCTGAGCGACCGTGTCGATGCCGTCCTTGCCGGTGACGAAATTGGTGTTGCCGCCTCCGCCGGAGGTGCCGCCGTTGCCGCACGCGGACAGGGTCAGGGCCGCCGCGGCAGCCGTGGCGCCGAGCAGGAGGGCGCGGCTACGGGTACTCATGTGAAAAGTTTCGCATGCCCGTTCTGGGGATCTTGGGCACCCCCCTCCGTCCGGGATGCGCCCGTTTTCAGGCCGCCGCGCCCTGCTTCAGGAAGCTCTTCCAGCCCCCCGCGGGACGCTGGCCCACGTCAAGGGTGCGCAGCTTGGCCAGGACCGCCGGCTTCTGCACGTCGATCCAGTCCACGAACTGCCGGAAGGAGACCATCCGGACGTCGGCGCCCTTCTCCTTCTCCCGGGCGATGTGCTTGAAGGCCTGCTCGACGGCGTCCATGTAGATGCCGCCGTTCCAGTGCTCGAAGTGGTTGCCTATGAAGAACGGCGCCCGGTTTGTCGTGTACGCCCGCTCGAAGCCCGCTATGTACGCCTGGGCCGATTGCGTCCGCCAGTGCGGGTAGTTGTAGGCGGGGGCCTTGGTCGAGTTGACCGACTGGTTGGCGAGCATGTTGTAGTCCATGGAGAGGACCTCGAAGGAGCGGCCCGGGAACGGGATCTGCTGCAACGGCAGGTCCCAGACGCCCAGCTTCTTCTCCGGCCAGACCTGGCGGCCGCCGGGCGAGGAGGCGTCGTAGCGCCAGCCGAGCCCCCGGGCGGTGGGCAGCAGGTTGTTCTGGCCGAGGAGGCAGGGGGTGCGGCCGCCGACCAGCTCCTTGTCGTAGTCGAAGGGGAGGGAGGGCAGGTCGGTCCAGCCGGTGTTGGTCCGCCACTCCTTCACGAACGCCTTCGCCTGCTGTATCTCGCTGAGCCACTGCTTCGGCGTCCAGTTGCCGACGGTGCCGTGGCCGGAGCAGAAGTGCCCGTTGAAGTGGGTGCCGATCTCGTGGCCTTCGAGCCAGGCCCGGCGGACGTTGGTGAGCGTCGCCCTGATGTGCGCGTCCGTGAGGTAGCCGATGTCGGAGGCGCCCCGGGGGTTGTTCGGAGGGTCGTAGAGCCGCTTCTTGGACTCGGGGAGGAGGTACAGCCCCGAGAGGAAGAAGGTCATGGACGCCCCGTGTTCCTTCGCCAGGTCGAGGAAGCGCGGGAAGAGGCCGTTGCCGACCTCGCCGGCGCCGTCCCAGGAGAAGATGACGAACTGCGGCGGGGTCTGGCCGGGCTCCAGGGGCTCGGGGGCGGCGGGCTGGTGGGGCTGCTTGCCGGTGCGGGAGGTGGAGCCGTCGCCGAGGGGGTGGGCGGTGGCGGTGGGCTTCTTCGAGGGCTGCTCGCCGGAACCGCCGGCATGGGTCTTGCCGTCCGACGGTGTGTGCGTGCCGCAGCCGGCGAGGCCGAGTCCGGCGGCGGCGCCCGCGCCGACACCGAACAGTCCCCTTCGGGTGAAGGTCCGCATGGTTCCCCGATTCGTCACGTCCTCTGGTGGTCACCCACTCAGAGGGCGTGACGAACAGGGCGGTTCCGAAAGGAACCGCATATTTTAAGACTAATTTCATGCAGCAAGGTTTGACGGCCTACGCCGCACGCCCTCGCCTCACGCCCCGAAGGCCTTACCCTGCCCCTGACCCGGCTGCGCACCGGCCCGCAGATGGGCCGGCACCAGATCGATCGCGGGCTCGCTGTATCCCACGGAGATGATCCTGTCGCCTTGGTAGGTGAACGTCGTCAGGGACGCCAGGGTGCACTGCCGCTTGCGCGGGTCGTGCCACAGTCGGCGCTTCTCCACGTACGACCGCAGGATCCAGATCGGCAGCTGATGGCTGACCAGCACCGCCTCGTGCCCGCGCGCCCGGTCCTTGGCCGCGTCCAGCGCGCCCTTCATCCGGACGACCTGGTCGACGTACGGCTCGCCCCAGGACGGCCGGAACGGGTTGACGAGGTACTTCCAGTTGGCCGGGTTCTTCAGCGCTCCGTCGCCGACGCCGAAGGTCTTGCCCTGGAAGATGTTCTCGGCCTCGATGAGCCGCTCGTCGGTCGCGAGGTCGAGACCGTGCGCCTTGGCGATGGGGGTCGCCGTCTCCTGGGCGCGCTCCAGCGGGGAGGCGACGACGTAGGTCACGTCCCGTGCGGCGAGGTGCTCGGCGACCCGGTCGGCCATCTGCCGGCCGAGCTCGGAGAGGTGGTAGCCGGGAAGTCTTCCGTACAGCACCCCGTCCGGGTTCTCCACTTCCCCGTGCCGCATCACGTGGACGACGGTGACGTCCCGCTGTTCGCTCTGCTCGCTCATGCTGCCGTGGCCTCCGCGGCCGCTCGGGCCGCCGCCGGGAGGGCGTCGGCGATCTTCTGGATGGCCCGCTCGTCGTGGGCCGTGGACACGAACCAGGACTCGAAGGACGACGGCGGCAGGTAGACGCCGTCGGCGAGCAGGGAGTGGAAGAAGGCGGTGAACCGGAAGGAGTCCTGGCCCCGCGCGTCCTCGTAGTTCCGCACGGGGCGGTTGGTGAAGAAGACGGAGAACATGTTCGAGGCGGTCTGCAGCTGGTGCGCGACGCCCTCCTTGTTCAGCGCCTCGGCGACCAGCCCCTGGATCTGCTCCGACACGGAGTTGACCTTGTCGTACGCCGCGTCGTCGAGCAGCCGCAGCTGGGCGAGGCCGGCGGCGGTGGCGACCGGGTTCCCGGAGAGGGTGCCGGCCTGGTAGACGGGGCCGGCCGGGGCGAGGTGGGCCATGACGTCCGCCCGCCCGCCGAAGGCGGCCGCGGGGAACCCGCCCCCCATCACCTTCCCGAAGGTCATCAGGTCGGGCACCACCCCGTCGATACCGAACCAGCCGGCCCGGCTGGTCCGGAAACCGGTCATGACCTCGTCGGAGATGTACAGGGCGCCGTTCCTGGCGCAGGTGTCCTTCAGCCCCTGGTTGAACCCGGGCAGCGGCGGCACGACCCCCATGTTGCCCGGCGAGGCCTCGGTGATCACGCAGGCGATCTCCCCGGGATGCCGGTGGAAGGCCTCCTGCACGGCTTCGAGGTCGTTGTACGGCAGCACGATCGTGTCGCCGGCCTGCGCACCGGTGACGCCGGGGGTGTCCGGCAGCGCGAAGGTGGCGACACCGGACCCGGCGGCGGCCAGCAGGCTGTCGACGTGGCCGTGGTAGCACCCGGCGAACTTGATCACCTTGGTGCGCCGGGTGAACCCGCGGGCGAGCCGGATGGCGGACATGGTCGCCTCCGTCCCGCTGCTGACCAGCCGGACCTGCTCCAGCGGCGCGATCCGGGCGACCATCTCCTCCGCGAGGGCGACCTCGCCCTCACCGGGGGTGCCGAAGGAGGTGCCGCGGGAGACGGCCTCCTGGACGGCGGCGATGACCTCGGGGTGCGAGTGCCCGAGGATCATGGGACCCCAGGAGCAGACGAGGTCGACGTACTCGCGCCCGTCCGCGTCCGTCAGGTAGGCCCCCTTGCCGGAGACCATGAAGCGGGGGGTGCCGCCGACCGCGCGGAAGGCGCGCACCGGTGAGTTCACACCGCCCGGGGTGACGGCGGAGGCGCGGTCGAAGAGCGCCTGTGAGACGGGCGCGTCGTAGGGATAGGGCGTTTCGCTCTGGGCGCTCATGACGTGCGACTTCTCCGGCTTCTCGGACTCCGGTTGCTTGGTGACCTCCTCAGGGTAGGCGGACACCGGGGGTGACCCTGTAGTGGAGGGCGGCTGTCCCGGCGCGGTGGGCGGGGCATCTGCGAGACTGTGACTCGATACACGCAGCTCATCCGGCGGGTGGCGGGCCGGAGGCTGCGAAGATCCTGCGGACTGATGTTTCGACGCACGTTTCGGCGGGCGGCCGTGGGGGAGGTCACTGACACGATGATCGGGTTGCGCGGCGGGGGCCACGCGTCCTAGAAAAGCAGTCGGGTGGAGATATGCATCGCGGTGGCGGGCTGGGCGAGGGGACCGATGACCTGGGTCCTCGGCGTGCCCATCGGGGAAGGCACCGGCGCGACGCGGAGGAAGCGACCGAAGCAGCACGTCAGGAACAGGGCGTACCGAGTGAGTCGGAGCGGCGCGAGCGACGTATCGATCAGCGGGACCGCGATCAGACGGATCGGGACCAGCGGATCGATCGGCGGATCGACCGACTTCAGACCGGGAGCAGGAATGGTGGTCGGGTGGGGGTGACGTACAAATACTTCGGCGCACCGGACGGCGCGACCGCGGCCCGCGTCCCGATCTCGATGCGTCCCGAGGAACTCGGCGGCGACGAGCTCGGCATGAACGGCATGTTCACGAAGATCAAGCCGGAGACCATGGCCGCGATGGTGCTGACGGGCATCGAAGGCGTGCCTCTGCACAAGGTGCCGCCGCTGGAGCTGGTGGTGCTGCACCCCGACTACGCGGTCGTGAAACTCCCCATGACGGTGGTGGACCCGCTGCGCGGCGTGGGCGAGGAAGCGGTCGGCGCGGCCGCCTTCATCTGGTCGACGGTCCCGGACCGGGGCGGCCCGAGAGACGCGTTCAACGTGTACCAGCTGCTGCACGAGTGGCAGGACTTCAGCCACCGGTTGCATGAGGCGGGGCATCAGCCGTATTGCCTTGTGTGGCCGTGAGCTGAGGTTCCTCTAGGGGCGGGCGGGGTCTTCGGGCCTCGCCCTTTTTGGTGCCGGAGGGGTCGTCAGGCGGCCAGGGCACATTGAGGGCACATGGGTTTCGCCGGGGGCACGGATGTGCCCTGGACGGCGGGCGGGGCGCCCTCGTCTTTCGCCTCAGCTTCCGTTTCCGTGAAGGCGTCGTCGATCGCCTTGCGGGTGCGGGTCTCGCTAGACGGCAGTAGATGCGTGTACGTCCGCAGGGTGAAACCGGGGTCCGAGTGGCCGAGGTACTCGGAGAGCGCCTTGATGCTCTCCCCCGCGTCCAGGAGCACGGAGGCGTAGGCGTGCCGGAGGGCGTGCATGCCGTCTTCCGGGGCCGCCTGGAGGTAGCGCGCGCCGCGCTCGCGGGGAGGAATCACACCGGCGGCGGCCAGGGCGCGCTTCCAGTCGCCCATGTTGAAGACGCTGCGGTTGTAGGCCCGTCCCTTCGCGTCGACGAAGAGGAGACGGAAGGTCTTCGGATCACCGTCCGGCTTGGCCCAGGGCAGGGTAGCCTCGACCGGCGGGAACTCCTTCATGTGGGCTTTGAGGGCGGCAGCAAGCTGGGCCGATAGAGGCACCGATCGGATTTTGTTGCCCTTGGGCAGAGCGAAGACGGGCTTCGTGCCGACGAGCCGTACCTTGCAGTTGACGTGGATCCAGCCACCCTTGAAGTCGATGTCCTCGACGGCGAAGCCGAATACCTCACCCTGACGCAGGCCGCAGCCGAAGGCGAGCTTGCCGCCGGCCTGGAAGCGCTTCGGGAGACCGGCGATGACGGCACGCACTCGCTCCAGCGACCAGGGGACGATCTTCTTCTTGATCGAGGTCGGCAGCTTGACGGACTTCGCCTTGCAGGGGTTCTTCGGCAACAGCCCGTCCTCCACTGCCGCGCCGAGGATGCTGGAGAGGATGTCGAAGATGCCCTCGATCGTGGACACTTCGAGGCCGCCGTCCTGGAGGGTCCGGATCCACCCCCTGGATGGTCGAGGGCTGGTTGAAAGACCGCAGCTCGCGTCGGCCGAGGTGCTCGACGATGTGGTTGCGGACGGTCGCCTCGTAGCGAAGCGCGGTCGTCGGGCCGACGGAGTTCGCCGCGAGCCACTTCTGCGCGTAGGCGTCGAGCGTCTGCTTCGTCTCGGCGGGTACGACGTAGGAGCCGCGCCGGAGTTCGACGTCCACCTCGGCGGCGCGGTTGTCGGCCTCCGCCTTGGTGTGGAAGTTCTCCTTGCGCTGGTGGCCCTCCAGGTCGCGGTAGCGAACCTGCCAACGCTTGCCGATTCCGTGGTCGCTGGTGGGGACCATCCGCTTCGTACGGCTCTTGTGCTCGCCGCATTCGGCCTCGGTGGGCTTGGGGTGGGACTTGTGCCAGCGGTCGTACACGTCAGACGCCATCCGCTTATCGATGGCGGGGTTGGTCTGGTCGAACAGGGTTCCTGTTCGGGTGATCGCGCAAGGGTCGGCGCATGACAGCAGGGCCTCTTGGTAGGTCGGGGGTGCGAACCGAACCGATCACCAGGAGGCCCTGTTGCCGCAGTCTTTCGTGCTCACCTGTGTGGAGTCCAACTCGTCGTCCCTGTCGTGTGACTGCCTCGCGCACAGGTTCGGCAACGCGGCGGACGGGCCGGAGCGCGTGCGGTGCTACGGCTCGGACATGACGGACGCGGAATGGCAGGTCGTCCGGGCGGTGCTGCCGGTGCCGGCGTGGCTTGAAGGACGGGGCGGCCGGCCGGAGAGCTATTGCCACCGCGTGATGCTGGACGCAGTCCGCTACGTGGTCGACAACGGAGTGAAGTGGGCGAATCTGCCTGCGGCTGAATCAGACCTGCGAAAGCTCAGTGATCTGGCGTCAAGTTCCAGTACTAGTTGCCGCATCCGAAGGCGCTGATTCGGTGGGTGCACCTTCGTTGTCGTCAGCCGCCGACGTGTCGAGTTCACCACCGACGAGCTGCAGGGCCATTTCGGCACGCACCCGATTACGGAGGGGCTCATCGCTGATGTTGTCGGACAGGACGCTCGCGGCCTTCAGCCTGCGGTCGAAGCGGCCGTCGTCGCGGAGCATCACACCCTGCGCACCCTTGTCTCGGCGAGTGCGGTTGGATTGCAGGAAGAAAACTCCGGCCAAGAGGTTGATGACCGCTCCGGCGGTTTGTGTCACGATCGCCGCGTATCGGCTCCCATTGCTGTCAGCGTGCCCAATCGCCAGGCCGACTCCGGTCAGGAGGACTGCCGACCCGACCATGCCGAAGACGATACTGACGAAGAAGCTGACCTTGGCCTGTGCGAGCCCATGGGAGTAAATCTGAGTCAGCATCGACGCCTGGGCGTCGGGCTCCAGGAGCGCTGCGGTTCCACTGTGCTCGGAGCGCGGTTCTCGGGGATGAATGTAGACCCGCGAACCACTGCCGTAGATGTGGACAGAGGAATCGGGGCCCTCAACACGCTGACGTGCGCTCTCGGCCTCGCTGGCGAAAGAACGGCTCGCCGCCCACAACACGGAGAAGATCACCCCGGACATGCCGAGGAGGACGGCGGCGGTCGTGGTCGCTGTTTCCAGCCAAGCACTGCGTTCGGGGTTGTCATAGGCGGGGCCGTTGCCTTCCAACAGTGCCCAAGCCGCTTAAGCAGCTACCACCGATATGACAATGCCGAGGGAGGCGACCAGCGGTGTGCGCACTCGACGGACGAGCTGTTCCATGGTCGTAGGCGAAGGAGAGGTGACCTCTTCGTCCGTCTCGTGATCTGTCCCGCCCAAGGTCTGCGCAGCCTTTCTTCGGAACGTACTGCTGGCAGCACGTTGAAGCGATGGATTTAGATTCTGCGGTTCCGCCCCCGGCTTCCGCCATGGGGACCGTGCCAGAAAGTGGTCGCCCCGCTCACCCGAGACCGTGCGGTCGTGGCCCAGGCCGTCATCCCTGCCGTTGCCTCATGAGTGTCCAGCAGACGGTCGCTGCTACTTTCGGATCAGCCGTGATTTCCTTACGGAACGTTCTTGCTTTTCTGGAACGGAACGTACCTTGGCGCTGATCGTCGCGACCCGCTCATGGGGAAGGATGGCGTCACTGCACCGCGCTGATCACAGGTTCCAGCAGCTCCAGGGCCTCCGCCCAGCGGAACCGGTCCGCCCCGCCGCCGACCCTGGGCTGGTGCGGTTTGCAGGAGCCGATCAGGACGCCCATCCCCCGCAGCCGGTCCAGGCTCTGTTCGTAGGCGGGGTGGGCGGCCTGGGCGGAGTTCAGGTAGGGCAATGCCACGGTCGGGATGCTCATGCCGTACGCCTCGCACAGGATGCCCAAGGCGAGGGTGTCGGATATCCCAGCTGCCCACTTGTTGATCGTGTTGAAGGTGGCGGGAGCGACGGCGATCGCGTCCGCCGGGGGCAGTGGGCGCGGGTCTCCCGGCGAGCGCCAGGCGGAGCGGATCGGGTAGCCGGTCTGTGCCTCGACCGCCGTCGCGTCGATGAAGCCGAGGCCCTGCGGTGTGGCGACGACACCGACGTCCCAGTTCGCCTCCTGGGCAGCGGTGATCAGGTTGCCGACGTCACGGGCGACACCGGCCGCGCACACGACGACGTACAGGAAGGGCTTCTTGTCCGAGGCGGTCGGTTCGGTCACGCGGGGACTCCCAGTTGGCGGCTGAAGTGGTGCAGCTCCGGCAGCGTACGACGGCGGTCACGGGCGGCCATGTCGGCGACCAGGTTGCGGACGTCGGGGCGGCGGATGTCCTGTGCGGCGCAGGTCTCGGCGATGCGCAGGGCCTGATAGCCGTCGGCGAGACGGCCCTGCTGGCTGTAGGCGCGGGCCGCCTCCACCCACAGGGCGGCGCGTCGCTCAGGGACCGGGATGTGCCGGCGCATGAGGGGGCGGGCCGCCTGGAGGGCAAGGCCTGCGTCACCGAAGGCCACCAGGGCGCTCAGCTCGTGCAGGGCGACATTGGTCGGGCTGAAGGTGGCCCAGGCGTCGGGCCGGTCCAGGGTGACGTACCGGGAGACTTCCTTGGCTTCGGTGAGGAATTCCTTCGTGGCCGCGCGATCACCGCGGCTGCTGGCCGCGGTCACGCCGCGCAGGAGTAGCAGTCCCACGGCAGCGAGGTACTTCGGAGAGCGCCGGTCGTAGGAACCGGTGAGCTGGTCGGCGGTGTGCCGGACCAGGGTGACGGCTTCGGTGGCGTGCTTCTCGCGCACCAGGACGTGGGCCTGGACACGGACGCTGGAGGCGAGGACCACCGGGTCGCCCGAACGTTCTGCTTCGGCCATCGCCCGGCCGACGGCGAGCCATTCATTGCCCTGGTCGTGCTGTTTGAGCAGCAGGCTGGTCGCGGTCTGGTACGCCGTGGCCAGGAGCCCGGACACCGTATCCCTGTCCGTCGCCTCGCTGGCGGCCAGTCGCAGGTCACCGATCAGATCCGGGAGGGTGCGCTCCAGCTCTGTGTAGTGGCAGGTGTGGAAGAGCCTGAGCGCCGATCCGACTCGTTCGTACAGGACGGCCGTGTCCTGTGGGCCACCGGTGCCCGCGTGGCCGGGGCCGGGCAGGAGTGCCTGGACGAGGGCGGTGTGCGGGGTGGAAGAGCCAGCCGGGGTCGCGAGCGCTGCGATGCTCGCGGCGAGGAAGGTGCGGCGGTGCATGTCATCAGCTTCTGGGTCGGCGACAGAGGCGTCCTGAGCGGGGGCGAGGCCCAACTCGTGGGGCGGGATGTCCAGTTCCTGCGCGACGGCGCGTAATACGCGGATGTCCTCCGTGCCGCGACCGCTCTCCAGACGGCTCACCTTGGACTGGTGATACCCGAGCGCTGCGGCCACGTCGTGCTGTGAACGCCGCTGTAACACCCGTGCCCGACGGATCCGTTCTCCGATCCGTCTCGCTTCCCCATATGCATCGGCCATCTGCCACGGCTCCCTCCGCCGTCGCTGATCCTGCCTGCTCAATCGAGCATAGATCAGTCGTAGTTGGCGGTGATGCAGCTCCTGCATAACTCATGCAGCGCCCGCGCACGAGCTAACCACATACGGCGACGGGCTGGTTGCTTGGTGTGGCCCCACCTACACCGGGAGGCCGCTCATGGAAGCGCACCGGCTCGCTCTTTCCCTGCCCTCGACGCCCGCCGCAGCGAGCGAGGCCCGGCACCAGGCCGTGGTCGCGATAGCGGGCTGGGACACGGAGCTGGACGCCGAGGTGGTGCACGCGGCTGCACTACTGGTCAGCGAGCTCGTCACCAACGCGGTGCAGTACGCCGGCACCGGATCGGCCTCGCTCACAGTCTGTCTCGACGAGGCCGTCCTGCGAGTCGAGGTCTGCGACGCGAGCCCGGTGCTGCCCCAGCCGGCTCTGCCCGATGCGGACAGTGAGGGCGGCCGGGGCCTGTTTCTCGTCGCCGCTCTCGCTGACCGATACCGCGCCGAGCCGACGGAGAACGGCAAGCGCTGCTGGGCCGAGATCGATCTGATCACCAAAGCCAGCCAGGACATGGCCTGTTTCCTTCCTCTGCAGAGGAGTTGATGATGACGACCACCCACGCCCCCGGCGTGGCCGCCGAGGTGATCGTCGTACGCCCTGGGCCGCCACTCGCCGGCACCGTGAGCGTCGACGGGTCCAAGAACGCCGCTCTGCCGCTCCTGGCCGCCACGGCTGCCCTCGGCCGCCCGGTTCGGCTGAGCAACGTCCCGGACAGCACGGACGTCCAGATCATGCTCGTTCTGCTGCAACAAGCGGGCTGGCATGTCACGCAGCCCGTCGGTGAACCGACTACCTATGTGATCCTGCCGACGGAGTCATCTCGGGGACTGCCCGATCTGGCGCAGGCAGCCCACATCCGAGCCTCGTACTACCTCGTCCCCGCCTTGCTCGCGCGTTACGGCCAGGCGCGGCTGCCCTGGCCAGGCGGCTGCCGGATCGGTGCACGCGGGATGGATCTGCACTTCAAGGTGTACGAGGCGTTCGGCGACCGGAACCGGCAGGACAGTTCCGGATACGGCATTGAGGCCCACACCTCACAGACCGGCACCGTCTCCATCGCACTGCCCTTCCGCTCCCGCGGTGCGACCGTGGCCGCGACACTGCGCGCCTTCACAACCGGCCGACCTTTACGGCTGGGTCAGCCAAACCTCTCGCCCGAAGTCCTGAGCGTGCTCGACGCCCTGAGTTCGGTGAGCTGGGAGACGCACGCCGGCGAGCATGTACTCACCCTCTCACCGCCCTCCTCGCCGCCGGCTGCCCCCGCTGCCTGGACAGTGCCCGGAGACAAGATCGAGGCAGCCACGCTGGCCTGCGCGATCGCCGCGACGCGCGGTACTGCCCGTATCGACGGCGTGCAGGGCAAGGACGTAGGCCCGTTCGTGGCTGCCCTTCATCAGCTCGGCATCCCCGCAGATGCGGAGCCGAATGGCCTTACTGTCCGCGCCCAAGAGACAGCCCCCACTGGCCGTCCCCTGCGGGCCATCGCCTCTCTGAGCCCGGCCGGCCTGGACGCCGACTTTGAACCACCGCTCATGGCACTCGCCCTCGGACTGCCCGGCACGCATCTGTTCGCCGACGCCATCAATCCCGGCCGCCACGGCAACCTGCTGCCGCAGCTGTCCCGCCTGGGCGCCGAGATCGAGGAGATCTCCCCCACCGAATGCCGCCTGACCGGGCCCCAGCAGCTGACGGGCGCGGGCGTCGAAGCCACTGACATCCGCACCGGGTCCGCTCTCATGATCGCCGGCCTCACCGCCCGAGGCGTCACCACTATCGGCGGCCTCGACCAGCTGCGCCGCGGCCACGCCGACCTGTCCGGCAAGCTGCGCACCCTGGGCGCCGACATCTGCGAGGTCACCCCATGACCACCGACGGCCGGAACCTGCGCCAGATCGTTGCCACGACCGACGTCCACTCCTCCTTCCACAACGCCACGCCGTTCCTGACCCACCTCCACACGCTGCGCCCGACCTCGCTCATCGTGGACTGCGGCGACTTCTTCGAAGGCAGCGGCTACTACCGTCTCGCTCGCGGCACCATCGAGCGGGAGATCCTGCTCAAGCTGTACGACGTGCTGGCCCCCGGCAATCACGGCTGGGGTCACCACTTCGAGCCGGACCTTCACCAGCGCACTGTCTGTGCCAACGCCGTCGATGCCAACACCGGCGACGCACTCTTCCGCCGCTTGTACATCGCGGACATCGCTGGACGTCGCATCGGCGTAACCGCTGTGATCGGCCGACAAGCCTTCCACTCGATCCCGGTCGCCCAGCGAGCCGGCCACTGCGTCACTGATCCCGTCCAGGCCCTACGCGAGCTGATGCTCGCTCACCACCACGAGGTGGACAGCTGGGTCCTGCTCAGCCACTCCGGCTTCGACGAGGACCGGAAACTCGTGGCAGCCTGTCCGTTCCTCGATGTGGTCTTCACCGGGCACTGCCACAGCGATCAGTACGGGCCGGTCCGGGTCGACGACACCCTGGTCGTCAAGGGTCGGGAACTCGCCGGCGGCTATGCCATAGCCACGCCCGTGGGCACGGGATGGGGTGCGGGCACCACGTTCTTCCCGGATCGAGCCCCGAGCGTCGTTCCCACGGAGCTTGCGGGCCTGCGCTCACGCATCGAGGACGTCAAGCAGCAGTTGGCCGGCGTCCTCGGCTCGATCAGACCGGCCTACCGCCACCAGTCCCTCGACCGGCGCAGCCTGCTCGTGGACCTCACTGCCCGCCTGCGTACGGCACTCGGATCAGACGCGGTCATCCTCAACGAGACGGCACTACGCGCCGTCCAACTCGACGACACCCTCACCCCGGGCGACATGCTCTCCATCGAGCCGTTCGCCAACCAGCTGGTACACGCCCACGTACCTGAGCCGGCACGCAGGGACCTCACTGGCTGGCTGTCACATCTGACCACCCAGGCCGGCCCGCTCGTCACCGCCCCCGACCCCTTGCCGGACACCCTCACCGCCGTGCTGACCACCGACTATCTCGCCGAGACCTACCTCGGCGAGCGCACGCACGAGGCCGGCCTGCGTCTGGACCAGGCCGTCCAGCACGTCCTCACCGCTCCCGACACCACGGAAGGAGGTAGGCAATGATCCTCACCGGCCCGGAGATCAGCGCTGCCGCTCACGACGGCCGCCTTCGCATCACCCCGTTCGCCGCCGACCAGGTCAACCCCAACAGCTACAACGTGCGTCTGGGCCCCACCCTGATCACCTACACGAGCACGGTCCTGGACGCCCACCGGCCCAACCCCACCCGCGAAACCACCATCGGCCCGGACGGGCACATCCTCCAGCCGGGCGAGCTCTACCTCGGCCACACCCTCGAAGTGGTCGGCTCCGACACCTTTGTGCCACTGCTGTTCGGCCGCTCCTCCGTCGGCCGCCTCGGCCTGTTCGTCGAGATCACCGCCCCCATCGGCGACATCGGGTTCCACGGCCAGTGGACGCTCATGCTCACCCCGATCCGACCGCTGCGCGTGTACGCCGGCATGAAGATCGGGCAGATCATGTTCTTCGTCTCCACCGGCGCCATCGACCTCTACCGCGGCAAGTACCAGGCCGCCACAGGACCGCAACCCTCCGCCTACTGGCGAGACCTCGCCCGACTCCGGGCGGTGGCATCGTGATCCTCACCGGCCCCGCCATCGCCGCGGCCGTCCAGGCCGGCGATATCACCATCGACCCGTACGAGCCCAGCCGCGTCTCCCCCAACGCCTACGACTGGCGGCTCGGCGACACGATCCGCGTCTGCGACGGTAACCTCGACGCCGCAACCCCCACAGCCTTCACCGAGCAGCCCATCCCCGACGCCGGCCTCGTGCTGCGCCCTGACCTGCTCTACCTCGGCATCACGCTGGAGCGGACCGGTTCGGAGACGTACGCGCAGCTGCTGAACGGCGACCGCACCACCGGCTCCCTGGGCATCTGGGTTCACGTGTCGGCTCCGCTGGGGCACCAGGGCCATGCGATCCGCTGGACGCTGGAGATCCGCGCCGCCCGACCGGTGCGCGTGTATCCGGGCATGACCTTCGGCAAGCTCGTCTTCCTCACTACCTTCGGCGCCCCGGCCAGCTACCAGCAGCAGCCTGCCAAGTACGCGTCCACGGAAGGCATCGACATCTCGCGCCTCTACGAGGAGATCGACGGAGGAGCGCGGTGAACGCTCGCTCGGCCACCGGTCCGATGGCCGCCACCTTCCTGGATCTCCCCGTCGGAAGCCGCGGCGGCAGCGTCGAGCTCTTCCTCGACCTCTACACCGGCCAGCAACCCCTCATCCCGGCCCGCGCCTTCATGCTCGCACCACCTGGTCACGCTCCCCGTCCACCCGCCGGACTCAACGTGCTCCCCGTAGCGGGCAAATGCCTGGAAGGAACGGCCTTCAGCCGCTACGTCGCCACCCTGCGCAGAGCGCTTACAGGCACGCTCGATCCCACACACATCGGCGTCCTCCACTTGCAGCACCTCGCATTCGGCGCCACTCCTGCCCTCATCCGGGCTCTGCCCTCGCATCCCCGGATCGCCCTCGTCCACGGCACGGACCTGCTCTTCGCCGAGACCCACCGAGACCAGCTCCAGGTGGTACGCGAAACAGCCAGGGCCGCCGACGCCATCGTGGTCCCGACCACCGCGATGGCCGACCGCCTCCTCAAGCTCGCCCCGCAGATCGAACGCCGCAAGATCACCCATATCCCCTGGGGGATCCCCGACCACCTGCTCACCGCCCCGCCCGCCCGGCCGGCACGCACCTCCACCACCCACCTGCGGCTCCTGTACGCAGGACGCCTGACCGCAGAAAAAGGTGTCGAGGCCCTGATCAAAAGCCTGGCTCCCGTGCCCGGTGTCGACCTGAGCGTCGCAGCGCCCAGAGCCCAGTTCCACGCACTGGCCCCACTGCTGCAACGAGCCGGCGTACGAGTCCACTACCTCGGCTGGCTCCGTCGCCCACAGCTGTGGAAAGCCTTCACCGAACACGACGTACTGGTCATGCCGTCCACCACCCTGGAGGCCATGGGACTGGTCGCACTGGAAGCCCAAGCGTGCGGGCTCCCCGTCCTCTACCAGCCCGTACCCGGCCTCAACGAAGTCCTCGCCGCTTCCGGCATGGCCACCGACTTCACCCACTCCGCCGCACTCGCGCGCGACCTCGACCGGCTGAGAAAGACACCCGGGCTGCTGACCGCGCTCCGACAGGCGAGCTATGCCAACGCGGCACGCTATCCCCTCTCGGCGACCGCACGATCCCTGACCGACCTCGGCCGACAGCTCACTTGAACCGACCGTCAGACGACCCGACACGTCACTACCCGAACCGCTCCACGAACGTCACTACGCTGACCGACGGGACACCCCCGGCGAAGAGGGAGACCATGACGTACGACCGCGACCGCATCGAAGCCCTGCTCGACGAGGGAGTCCGCGACAAGGTGTATCCGGGCGCCGTGTGGGCCGTCGGCGACGCCACCGGCACCCTCGCCCAGGGCACCACCGGCGTCCTCGACCCCGACGAGCCGGACGTGCCGATGCGCACCGACACCGTCTTCGACGCCGCCAGCCTCACCAAGATCCTGGCCGTCTGGTCATCCATCGGCGCCCTGTGGGAGGACGGAACCCTCGACCTCGACCAGCCACTCGGCAGCTTCTGGCAGGAAGTCGCCAGGCACCCACTCGGATCCGTCACCGCCCGGCAGCTGCTGACACACACCGCCGGCGTCCCACTGCGAGCCCAGCTGAAGAACCTCTACGGCACCAACCCCCACGAGATCCGCCGAGGCGTCCTCCAAGAACAACTTCACCGGACACCCGGAGAAGCCGTCGAGTACACCGACCGAGCTGCCCTGATCCTCGGCTACCTCGCCGAGCACCTCTCCGGTCAGCCCTTGGATCAGCTGGCCGCCGGCCGCACCTGGCATCCCCTGGGGATGACCTCCACTCGATTCGGCCCCCTGCCCGTCGACGTCGCCGCCCGCTGCGCGCCCACCGAACGCGACCAGGACACCGACACCCACCTCAAGGGAGTCGCCCACGACTTCTCAGCCCGCCTCCTGGGCGGCGTCTGCGGCATCGCAGGCGTCTTCACCGTCCGCGACGACCTCGCCACCTTCCTCCGGTACATGCTCGACCCTGCCGCGTCCCATGTGCGGGCTGGTTTCGGCAGCGAGTGGACCACCCGCTCCCTGACCATCGAGACCGGTGAGCTGCAGCCGGCTCGTGGCCTGTTCTGGCATCCCGCTCCCGGCACCACCACCGGGGAGGACGTCTGGGTCCACTACGGCTTCACCGGCACGGGGATGTGGATCTCCCCCACCAAGAAATGCTGGGCGGTGCTCCTGACCAACAAGCTCTACTACACGCGCGACCGCGCGCCATTGACCGACATCCGCAACAGCTTCCGGGGACTTGCCTTCACGTAGCAAAGCCGATCCAGAAGTACGCGAGGAAGACAACTCCCCCCGTTCTGGCGGCCCGTCTACGATCAGCCGCCATGGACTGGCTGGAGCGGATAGCGAAGCTGAGGCAGTGGACCAGGAGCGGCACGCGCGCCCCCCACAAACCGCTGCTGCTCCTTTACGCCCTCGGCCGGTTCCAGCAGGACGCCGAGGGCGGACTGCGATACACCGCGGTGGAACAGGACCTGCAACGTCTGCTGACCGAGTACGGCCCACCCAACAAGACGACACCCGCCTACCCCTTCCACCACCTGGTCAGCGACGGCGTCTGGGAAGTGCGCACCGATCACGGACCGGGCAGCCCCGGCAGCGGGATACGGGACCTCCGCGAGACGGGCGCCACCGGCCGGCTCGCACAGGACTTGAGAGCGGCCCTGCACCGTGAACCGGAACTGCTCAGCAGAATCGCCCGCTTGATCCTCGACCTGCATTTCCCACCCTCTCTGCACGCGGAATTGTGCGAAGCCCTCGGACTGGACCTGGAACCGACGGAGGCCGAGCAGCTCAGGGCCAGAGTGAGGCAGCGGGACCGGCGGATGCGGGAGATGGTGCTGACCGCCTACGAGTATCGATGCGCCTTCCGCGGATATGACGGCAGAATCGGCGCTGTACCCGTCGGATTGGAAGCCGCCCATGTGCGCTGGTGGGCGTTCGGCGGACCCGATGACATCGAGAACGGTCTCTGCCTCTGCTCGCTGCACCACAAGCTTTTCGACAAGGGCGTTCTCGGCCTGGGCGACGACCACCGCATCCTGGTCTCACAGCGCTTTATCGGACACAGCCCCGCCGCTCGCGACCACGTCATAGCCCTCGCGGGCCGCCCAATCGTCGGTCCACAACCAGGCGCGCGCCCTGTTGCCGACACCCACCGCGACTGGCACACCCGCCAGGTCTTCCACGGCGAGCCGCGCCCTGTCCCAGCCTGACCGACGTTCCCACAGGTCACAGCCCCGCCCCAAGGGCACCCCCTGAAGCGGGTCTCGCAGCTGAGATCTTGCGGGCGCACAAGAACGCCGCAGCGCCACTCTCGCCACAGAGCCTCGCATCACTCGCGGAATATTTCGTGCTACTGTTTTGAGGTCTGATACGAGGTGGTGTCGTGTATGGCGATCACTGAGCTGCAGGCGCAGCCGGGGATGCTCGTGCTGGCGCGCGAGTCCCGCGGGCTGACGCAGGCTGAGGTCGCCGCGGCTATGACCAAGGCGTCGCCAGGCGGCGCCACGCCGGTTTCCCAGGGCTACGTAAGCCGAGCCGAGGCTGGTCGTCTCGTCGTCACACATGAGCGTCTTGAGCTGTACGCTGCCGCGCTTGGCTACCCTCCTGAGTTGCTGTGCCTGGATCCGCAGGTCAGCGGCATCGGGGTGGGCCTGGTCCACCACCGCAAGAAAGCAGCTCTGACTGCCTCCGCTCTGCGACGCGTGCACGCCCATGTGGCGCTCTCACGGATTCAGCTGAACGGCCTGGCGTCCGCAGCGGCATTGCCGCCAGTCTCACATCGCTTCTTCAGGGTGCCACTGGATGACCTCACCACCCCGAAGGACGCTGCCCGGCGAGTCCGCAGGGAGTGGAGCGTGGCCCCCGGTCCGGTACCCGACATGGTCGCGGTGCTGGAGAATGCCGGCGCATTGGTGATCACCCGCGACCTGGACAGCGACCTGTTGGACGCCGTAAGCCAGTGGGAAGCGGGCGGGCGTCCTCTGCTCCTGGTCAACACCCGGGCACCGGGCGACCGACGTCGCTTCAGCATCGCGCACGAGCTGGGTCACCTGGTGATGCATGACGAGCCGGGCACAGGGTCCACGCAGGAGAAGCAGGCCGACGCCTTCGCTGCCGAGTTCTTGATGCCTGCCTCCGATATCCGGCAGGCGTTCTCCGGCGGCGTCGATCTGGCCAAGCTGATGGAGCTGAAGCGGGTTTGGGGTGTCTCCATGAGCGCGCTGCTGCGCCGTGCCCAAACGCTCAACGCCGTCAGCGAGTGGCAGTACCGCACCCTGATGATCGAGATGTCAGCGCTCGGCTACCGGACCGCAGAGCCTGTTGATGTCCTCCCTGAGCAGCCGCAGCGCCTCGTTGCCCTTGTCAACACCTTGCTGACCGACCGCCAGATGACTCTGGAGGATGCGGCTGCCTGCGCGTACCTGCTTCCTGAAGACTTCCAGCGCCTGTACGTCGAGGGCGCCGGTTCATCATCATTCCCGGCCTTCCGAAGGTGACCATGACCGACCGTTCCGCCCCGCTGCCTCGTCCGCGCTCCGATCTGACCGAGCCTCCCGACGCTGCGGGTGCGCCAGACCGGCCGGACAGCCTGAACGGTCTGCAGGGCCGCATGCTGATCCAGGTCAGCGCCGCCCGGCTCGGCTACGTCCAGGGACAGGTCGACCCGGTACGCAGTGGGCTCATCCTGTGTGGCACCGACGCCGTGAAGAAGGCCGGCGCCCTGCGATACAGGGAGGGCTACGCCGCTCCACTCCTGATCGACCCGGCGGTGTACGAGGTCAGCGCCGCGACCGAGGAGAACCCCTTCCCCTACGACGTCGAGCCCACGCTCTTCCTCGACGATCCCCTGGAACTGTCTCTGGCCGAGCAGCGGGACGCCGGAGCAACGCTCCCCATGACCCCCACCGGCTACATCAGGGCCGAGGACTCCGATGCCCTCCGGGCCGCCGTGACCCGTGTCCTGGAACTCGACGACCCAGAGGTGATCTTCGCCGCTCCGGTGGATGTCTCCTGGCTACGCGACGAGGAATCGACCCGCCAGCTCATCGCCTACCTGCGGATGGTCAAGGGGCCGAAGGCCATCATGCTGGGCGGACAGATGGACCCCCTGGCGCGTTACGCCAAGGCCGTAAGCCATCTCAAGCAGGTCATCGAGGAAGTCCCCGGGGCTGCCCTGCTACGCACGGATCTCGCGGCATTCGGCGCGCTGGCCTTCGGTGCCGCCTTCACAGCCTTCGGCGCCAGCAGCCGCTACCGGCACGTCGTCGCCCCCGGCGAAAAAGCGCAGACCAACAAGAGCATCCCCGTCCAGTCACCGCACGTTCTCTTCCCCGACCTGATGGCCTTCTTCCTGGGTGAGACGATCGCCAAGCGTTACGGTGGCGCCGAAGCTCCGGTCTGCTTCTGCTCGGCCTGTGCCGGCAAGCTCGCACTGGACGCCTTCACAAGCAACCGCGGCGAGCTTCCTGCCGCAGCGGCGGCACACAACGTCGCGGTCCTCATGGAGTGGCTGCGTGCCCTGACTTCGGTCAAGCCCGGCACAGCACGCCAGCAGTGGTGGTTCGACCGCTGCCGTAAAGCTCTCGATCAGTACGAACTGATCAACACGTCCATCAGGCAGCCGAAGGCGTTCAAGCCTCCGGCGCAGCTCGATCGATGGGCGTTGACCACTCCCGAAACCGCCAAGACACCGGCTCAGACAGCCGCCGCCGAGCGTAGGCGCTGATACACATCCTCGACGAACCACCAGGCCGCAGCGGTGTGCCGGGGCGGCCTGTAGTCCTCCGGCTCCAGTACCAGCTCGACCTCGTCTCCAGAGGCGACGAACACGCCGATGCCGTAGAAGTCGGCCTCGACGAGGACCTCATCCAGTCGGGCTGGAAGACGGTCCAAGAGCATGGCCCGGCGGCAGAAGGGAGCAAATTGGCCCGCTCGCTCAAGGCCCTGGCGCCACCCGGAAGCGCGAACCACAGCGAGATCCACCTGCAGGGGCCGCACGGCACGTCGGGTGACCGTCTTCCGGTCTCGCTCCACCGCTCCCGACGGCAGCCCTCGCACCGCCCGCCGCGCCGGCGAGTCCAGCGATTGCAGCGGAACAGGAACGTCCACCGGGAGTGTCAGCAGGCACTCAAGATCGGGCAGCTTATCCACCCGGGCGGCGGAGACTTCCTCGCGCCGCGCATGCTCGCCCTCGTTCAGACGGTAGAAGCACAGCGCCTCGGTCCCGAAGACAGAAACAGTTCGGGCCTGCCCGCCCGGCTCCAGCAAGGCGTGAGAAGCCTCCCGCACAGAACCGCCCGTCAGGGAACTCGCCAAGGTCACCATGGCCCCCACCCTGCCTCACTGGGATTCGACCGCATGCAGCGGCCCCGCGTTCATCCAAGCCGTATGCGTACGGGTACACCTACCAAACAGCTCAAGACCCCTCGCGGACACTGCCCGACTGGGATCCTTCTCCGCATCACTGCCCTCATCACGGCGCCCTAGGCGCGAAAGCTGGGCCTGAACGCGCCTCCCCAGCCACGTCCCCGGAGGGCGCATCCAGGGCACATGAGCCTGGGAAACGGCGTTGACCCGTGAGAACTACCGAGACGAGTTCCCGCAGGTCAACGCACGTTTCACCGAGAATGCACAGGTCACAACCCCGCCTCTTCCAATAGCTGCACGAGTGGCAGGACTTCAGCCATCGGTTGCACGAGGCGGGGCATCAGCCGTACTGCCTGGTGTGGCCGTGAGCTGAGGTTCCTCTAGGGGCGGGCGGGGTCTTCGGGCCTCGCCCTTTTTGGTGCCGTGACCATAACGGGCCGTCATAGTCTGCCGTGCCCCTCCGCAATGACGATCGTCGCAAGTGAACGCCACGGCCCGTCGGCCGCGACAGGGTGCGAGCGCGGTGCTCCCGTCGGCGCCCGCGCCCGTCAGGAGGTGAGGATGGAGATGCCGTCCCCGAGCAGTTTCAGGCCGAGGACGAAGAACAGGACCGCCATCACGGCGACGTTGTGCTGAGCCGCCCACTCCTTCCAGTTGCCGAGCGTGGCCCTGGCTCGCTCTCCCCCGACCAGGAAGACCGTCAGGGGGGCGAGCAGGCCGAGGGTGGCGATCACGACGAAGACCGCCAGGGCGGCGATCTGCTGCCCGACCGGCAGTCCTGCCGAGCCGATGGTCGCTCCGGCGGCGATGGTCAGCGGAGCGTTCTTCGCGTTGAGCGCGGCCAGGGCGACTCCCAGTGCGAAGATCTTGACGGGCGTGAGGCCGTCTATCGCGCTCATCCACTTCGGCAGCCGGGCCTGTGCGGGATCCCTGGGGCGCCGGTGCCACTGCCGGGCACCGAAGACGACGAGGAAGAGACCCAGGGCGAGCTTGACCGCGCCCACCCAGGTGGCCGGGTGCTTGTGGGCGGATGCGCCGGCCGGGGAGGCGATCGCCAGCATGACCGCGCCGAGCACCGCGAGCCCCAGGATCCAGCCGACGGTGAAGAGCACGCCGTTGAGCCGCCCTCGGGGCGTGGCGAGGATGAGGATGACGGCGATGATCGGAAGCGGGCTGACCGCGACGGCCGCCGCGAAACCCAGCACGTCACCGAGAACTGCGCCCATGGTTGCCTCCGTCCGGACGACGATCCGGTGGCGGTGGAACGGGCAGGGCACGGCGGCGGAAACGGCTGGTGGTCCAGCCGTCCATGCGGTCCGGCCCTGCGCATGGTCCAGCCTGCGGCGTGGTCCAGCCCTGCGCATGGTCCAGCCCGCCACGCGGTCCAGCCCTCTGCCATTTTCCTGCCCCGGGCCGGATCTGTCCTCAGGAGCGCCTGGGCCGCCGCGGACGGCGGCGAAAACCCGTTGGCGGGCCCCGGCGACCGCTGTTAGCGTTGCCGGGCCGTGCCAGAGACGAGGAGGTGGTACCCGTGAACGCTGTATCGACATGGGTGCTCCCCTCCGGGGTCGCGGTCGGGCGATAGGTCGTCCGGGAGCGCCGTTTCCGCGCACTCCCGAAAGGCACGACCATGCACTTCACTTCCGAACGGCGCCTCGACGACGGCGTCCTCGCGCGCGAGTTCACCCTCGGCGAGATCCCCGGCACCCTGTGGACGCCGGAATCCGTCGCCCCGGTCCCGCTGATCCTGATGGCCCACAACAACGGCCTGCCCAAAGGCGAGGCCCGGCTGGTGGCCCGAGCCCGGAAAACCGCGGCGTACGGCTTCGCGGTGGCCTCCATCGACGCCGCCGGGTGCGGTGACCGGCCCCGTTCCGCCGCCGACGAGCGGGCCCGCGCCGACCTCCGCCGGGCGATGCGGGCCGGCGAGCCGGTCGACGAGATCTTCGAGTCGTTCGTCGGCCCGCTGGTCGAGCACGCGGCCCCGGAATGGCGGACCACTCTGGACGCCCTGCTCGCCCTGCCCGGGATCGCCGGTCCGGTCGGCTACTCGGGCTGGACGGCCCTCGGCATCCGGCTGGCGGTGACCGAGCCGCGCATCACGGCCGCCGGCCTCTTCGCCGGGGGCTACGTACCCCGCGCCCAGCGCGCGGAGGCCCGGCAGGTCACCGTTCCGCTGCTGTTCCTGCTGCAGTGGGACGACGAGGGAAACCCCCGGCAGCGGGCCCTGGACCTGTTCGACGCCTTCGGCGCGAAGGAGAAGACGCTGCACGCCAATCTGGGCGGGCACACCGGCACCCCGTGGTTCGAACTGGAGGACAGCAACCGGTTCTTCCGCCGCCACCTGACGTGAGAACGGGCCGGGCGCGACCCGGGCCCCGACGACGACGGACGGACCGTCAGAGGGGGGCGCGGCTCCTCGTGGAAACCCCGGACAGCGCCACGGCCTCGTCCTGGGCTTCGCGCAGGCGGTCCGCGCTAGGTTGGAGAAACGGAGTCGCCACAAACTCCGCCAATCCGTCTTTTCCTTCTCTCTCTCCTTCCTCTTTTCCTTCCTCCAGGGGCGGCCCGTCATGAGTCTGAGCATCCGCAACCAGATCCCCGGCACGGTCACCGCCGTCACCCCGGGCGAGGTGATGGCGACCGTGAAGGTCCGTCTCGACGGCGGCCAGGAGCTGACCGCCGCGATCACCCTGGAGGCGGTCCGGGAGCTGGGGCTCGCCGAGGGTACGGCCGTACGGGCGATGGTGAAGTCCACCGAGGTCGCGCTCGCCACCGGCCGGCTGCCGGGGGTGTCCATCCGGAACCAGCTGCCCGGCACGGTCAGCGACGTGGCCACGGGCGGCGCGATGGCCACGGTCAAGGTCGCCGTGGCCGGGGGCCAGGACCTCACCGCGGCGATCACCAGGGACGCCGTCGGCGACCTCGGCCTGGCGGCCGGTGCGCCGGTCGTGGCGCTGATCAAGGCGACCGAGGTGTCCCTCGCGACCGCGTGAGCCGGTCACCTCGCGCGCCCGCGGCGGCCGCCGCGGGCGCGGCCGCCGAGGTCACTTCTCGCCGTGCTGGCGGCGGATCCGCGCCGCCACCTCGTTCTCCTCCGTCTCCCACCAGGGGCGGACCCGCTCGGCGGAGGGGACGGGGGCGGAGACGGAGGCAGAGTCGGGGCCGGGAGCCGTCGAGGACGCGGCGGCCGGGGCGGGCGCGGGGACCCGGGCCAGCTGTTCGTCCAGGTGGCGGTCGAGGGCCGCCGTCTGGACGCGTTCCGCGCGCGCCCACTGGAACAGGATCGCCAGCAGGAACGGCAGGGCGACCAGCTCGGCGATGCTCAGCATCGCGCCGCCGCCGATCTGCTGGTCCTGCCGGACGTCGGGGGCCCAGGCCGGGTGGTGGTGCAGGTACCAGGCGCCGGCGATCAGCGTGCCGTGGGTCATCACGACGACCCCGGGGACCGCGTCGATCACGCCGTCCAGGAAGACCAGGGCCGCCCGTACGGGGTGGGTGCACCAGGCCGGCAGGGTCTCCTCCCGGGTCAGCACCGGCACGACGAAGAGGCAGCCCGCCACCAGCAGGTGCAGGTACATCAACTCGTGCAGCCAACCCACCCTCAGTGCGGTGGCGAAGTACGGGGTGAAGTAGACCGTCAGCTCGGTGGCCAGCACCAGCGCCGTGCTGACCAGCGGGAAGGTGAGGAGGCGGACCAGGCGGCCGGTCATCGCGCGGCGCAGCCGGGCCGCCGCGGGCGCCGGCAGCGCCTCGGTGGCCAGGCGCAGCGGGTCGCCCAGGGCCAGGCCGAGCGGGGCCACCAGGTCGAGCAGGATGTTCTGCACGGCCGCGGGCCAGAACAGCACATGGTCGTAGACGGCCAGGCCCGACATCGTCGCGACGACCAGCGCGCCCAGGCCCAGTCCCGCGAACGCGGCGGTCCGGCCCGCCGACCAGGCGCCTCCCCCGGCGCGCACGCGCCGCACGCCCCAGGCGTACAGGCCGCCCAGGAGCACGACCAGCAGCAGCGCCGGCACGTCCGGCTGCCACGACGTCAGCAGCCGGCCCACGGTCAGCTCGGCCATCCGGCTCACCCTCCTTCGTCCACTGCGCGACGCTATACCCGCTCTGTCTCGCGCCCGCGGCGGGGTTCCGTGCAGAATCGGCCGGATCACCGTCCGGTGGTCGAACGATGATCGGCCGGTCTTCGGCACGCTTCACAGGGTGGGGATACATGTTCGGTAAGCGACTCCTGATGAGCGGAGCCATAGCGATTCTGATCGGCACGCTGGGCGCGTGCTCCGGGGACGGGACCGGAAGCGGGAGCGGGAGCGACGACGGCGTCAGTTACGAACAGGACGACACCCGCACCGACCCGGCGACGGGCACGGGCACCGGCACCGGCACCGGCACCGGCACTGACTCCGGCACCGGCTTCGGCTCCGGTGGCACCTCCGCCGCCCAGGACGGCACCGTGCGGGACGACAACACCGTGCACGGGCTGAAGGACGCCGTCCGGCACGTCACCGCGAAGACCACCCGGGCCACCCGGCCCCGCCTGGTCGGCACGTGCACCACCGCCACCCGCCGGGTCCGGCACACCGCCACCGGCGGCACCGGCCGCAGACGCACCACCCGTACCTGGTACACGACCGAGCGGTACCGGTCCTGCACCAAGGTCCACCGCGGCACCGAGACCTACCGCGAGACCGTGCGCCCCGAGAAGTGGTGCGTGGAGCTGAACGACGTGAACGGCGACAAGCGGCGGGACGACGTCTGGTACCAGGTCAGCAGCTCGGTCTACGGCGACGCCCAGGCCGCGGCCGGCCACGCCCGACTGGAGTTCGTCCCGTCCCGCGCCGGCTGCTGAGCCGCCCGGCCGCTCCTCCCACGTCACAGTTCTGTGCGCACCAGAGGTGATTCTTGTTCACTTTCGTTCGGCCCTCCTTAAGGTGATCAACGCGGCTCGCGGATCTTGACCACCTCCGCCGCCGGACAGGGGAGACGGGACGCACAGGGGGCTTCATCATCATGGGGGAACGATTCGCCATGCCTCGGCGCCGGCCGGGCCGGCCGGTCGCCGCACTGCTGGCCGCCGTCGGCGTCGTCGCCGGCGTGCTGGTCGGCAGGCCGGGGCTGGAGACGGTGGCGGGCTGCGGCACCACGGCGGACCTGTATCCGTCCCAGACGGCGAAGGACTGGGTGTCGTACGCCGACCACGTCGTCGTCGCCAGTCCGACCGGGGAGCGGGAGACGAACCGGCGGACCTACGCCAAGGGGCCCGTGGCGTACGCGACGGACCGGCTGGTGAGCTTCCGCACCGACAGCAGACTGTGGTCGCGCACCGCACCCCGGCACAGCCTCGGCCCCGCCTTCGACGTGGTCGGCCCCGGCTGGGACGTCTACCGCTCCAGCGGCACCCGGGTCGCCCAGATGGCCACCGACGCGCCCCGCCTCCAGACCGGCCACACCTACCTGCTCGCCCTGCGCTGGCACGCGGGCGCCTGGGCGGTCCTCGGCGAGGGCGGGGCCGTGCCCTTCGACGACCACACCGGCGACCAGGGCGAGTGGTGCGGACGCGTGCTCAGCAAGGAGGACGTCGCGGAGGGCGAGCGGTTCTCCCGGCACGAGGACCACAGCCTGGAGAAGGCCCTGCTGGGACAGGACGAGCAGGCCGCCAAGAGCGCTCTGGACCGCGCGGCCGGCGCCGGCCGCGGCTGATCCTCGACCCGCGTTCGTCTGCTTCCGGTCACGTCACCGGCCCACCCGGCCGGGCGGCGGCATGACCGCCCGTCCGGCCGGACCGCATCCGCTTCGCCCGAACTCCCTCTGCCCGAACGCCTGCTGAGCGGCGCGGCGGCCGCGCGGAGTACCGACCGCGTGACCCTCCAGTACACAGGCACCCACATCTCCCCCACCGAAACGGCATGAACAGTTCACCTGCGCTCCACCTTCGACGTGGCGGTGCGCAAGGAACCGGCCATTGACTCCTCTCGCGCGGCAACCCGTTGGAGCCGCGTAGGGGGTCATTCGTTTCCGTTTAGGGGGGGCACAGTGGTGTCCGCGCTCAAGGGTTCCGCAGGGGCGGAATCCGAAAGACCCGTGCCCAGGCAGCTGTCGGCCGCCCGGGGTCTCGGGGACCGGATCTTCCGGGTCCAGTTGACGGCCTCCGGCGTCACCGTCCTCGCCATCATGGCTGCCGTGGGGCTGTTCCTGCTGCTCCGGGCCGGGCAGGCGCTGCGGACCCGAGGGGTCTGGGGCTTTCTCACCACCGCCGAATGGCAGCCGGACGTGCACCGCTTCGGCATCGCGGCGGTGCTCACCGGCACCCTGCTGATCGCCGCCGTGGCCGTCACGATCAGCGTGCCGCTGGCCCTCGGGACCGCCCTGTTCATCTCGGACATCGCGCCCCGCCCGCTGCGCCGCACACTCGTCTCCATGGTCGACCTGATGGCCGCCGTGCCGTCCGTGGTCTACGGCCTGTGGGGCCTGTTCTTCCTCCAGCAGCACGTCATCGGCCTCTCCCGCTGGCTGTCGGACTGGTTCGGGTGGATCCCCTTCCTGCACGTCGACGGCGTCCAGCCGGGCGAGCCGCTGTCCTCCCAGAGCGTCTACACCGCCTCCACCTTCGTGGCCGGCATCGTCGTGGCCCTGATGGTCGCGCCGATCCAGTGCTCGGTGATGCGCGAGGTGTTCACGCAGGCGCCGGCCGGTGAACGGGAGGGTGCCTATGCGCTCGGTGCCACCCGCTGGGGCATGATCCGCGCGGTCGTACTGCCCTACGGCATAGGCGGGATCATCGGCGGCACGATGCTGGGCCTGGGCCGCGCGCTCGGCGAGACCATCGCGGTCTACCTGATCATCTCGCCGGTCTTCACCATCCAGCCGCACATCCTGCAGACCGGCTCGAACTCCGTCTCCTCCCTCATCGCCCTGCACTACGGCGATGCCTCCACCTTCGGCATGTCGGCGCTGATGGCAGCGGGCCTGGCGCTGTTCCTGCTCACCCTGGCGGTCAACTTCACCGCCTCCTCGATCGTGGCGCGGTCACGGTCCGGCGCACAGAGCGAGGCCTGACGATGACCGTCGTAGACCTTGAGAAGGGCGCTCCCCAGGACGCCCCGCGGAGCATCCCCCGGCAGACCGCCGAGGGCAAGGGTCCGCGCACCGCCGCGGCCTCCGCGGTCACCGGCCTACCCGACGTGCCGCGCCGGATCGGCGGGGTCACCCGCTCCGGTGTGCTGTCGGTGTTCGGCGCCGCCGCGTCCGGGCTGTGCGTCGCCGTCCTCCTCTTCGGCGAACTGGCGCCGTTCTCCGGCGCTCTGGGGTTCTTCGTCACCGCATACCTCTCTTTCCTAGGTATCTACGCGGTGTTGACAGGGCTTGAGGAGGACGGGCAGGCGGTACGGGACCGGGTGATGACCGTCGTCCTGTGGTCGGCGGGCGGCATGATGTTCGCCGCGCTCACCCTGGTCGTCGGCTTCACCGCGTGGCGCGGCCGGGAGGCCCTGCCGCACGCCAACTTCTTCACCCAGGACATGCAGGCGGCGGGCCCGCTCGACCCGCTGACCGACGGCGGTATCGCGCACGCCATGCTCGGCACGCTCATCATGATCACCATCGCGCTGGCGATCACGGTGCCGCTGGGCCTGGCCTGCGCGGTGTACCTGAACCAGATCCCGGGCCGCTTCTCCCGGTTCGTCCGCACGATCGTCGAGGCGATGACCGCGCTGCCGTCCATCGTGGCCGGCCTGATGGTCTACGCCGTCTGGATCCTCAACCTCGGCATGCAGAAGTCGGGTCTGGCGGCAGGCTTCGCGATCAGCGTGATGATGCTGCCGATCGTGATCCGCGCAGCGGACGTCGTGCTGCGCCTGGTCCCCGGCACCCTCACGGAGGCGTCCGAGGCGCTCGGCGCGCCGCGCTGGCGGACGGTCTGGCACGTGGTCCTGCCCACCGCCCGCTCCGGCCTCGCCACCGCCGTCATCCTCGGCACCGCCCGCGGCATCGGCGAGACCTCGCCGGTCCTGCTCACGGCGGGCTTCACGGCGGCGCTCAACGCCGACCCGACCAGCGGCCCGATGATCTCCCTCCCGCTGGCCGTCTTCAACTTCGTCAAGTCCCCCGAGCCCACCATGATCGCCCGTGGTTTCGGCGCGGCGGCGGTCCTGATGGCACTCGTCCTGGTCCTCTTCGTGATCGCCCGCGTGATCGGCGGCCGCGGCCCCGGCCACCAGAACAAGCGCCAGGCGAGGCGGGCGGCCCGCGCCTCCCGCCGGGACGTGACGCGATTCGCCGAACTCCACACGCCGGGCCTGGAGCTGTTCGAGACCGGTTCCTCGGAGTCCGACGGCGGGACCGAGCACCCCGAAAGCAGCGCGCAGACCGGTGCTTCTGAAGGCAGCGGCCACACCGAGCGCCCCGAAAGGGGCGCGGGGAACGGCGCGCCCAGCCCCGACGCACCAGCAGCCGACAACGGCGAGCAGTCCCCCGAGGACAACGCACCCGCAGCCGCCGACGGCGGTCCCGCCCCACAAGGGCCACCCGCACCTGACAACGAAACTCGCACGGGTGGTGCGGGTGGGAACTCAGACCCCGCTACAGGAGACGCGCACTGATGTCCAGCCTTGTCATCAACGCCCTGAGACGGCTGGGCATCCTGGCCGCACTCATCGGCATCCTCGCCACAGCCACCCCCGCTTCGGCCGACTCCTACACCCCCATCGCCGGCGCCGGCTCCACCTGGGCCGAGAACGCCGTCGACCAGTGGCGTCGCGACGTCAACAAGAACGGCATGCGCATCAGCTACGCCGGTACCGGTTCGTCGGACGGCCGCCGCCAGTTCCTGTCCGGCACCGTCGACTTCGCCGTCTCGGACATCCCGTTCCAGACGAACCCCACCGACGGCAGCGCGGCCGAACGCCCCGCGAAGGGCTCGTACGCCTACATGCCGATCGTGGCGGGCGGCACGGTGTTCATGTACCACCTCACCGTCAACGGCAAGAAGGTCACCAACCTCCGCCTCTCCGGCGACGTGGTCACCAAGATCTTCACCGGGGCCGTCAAGACCTGGGACGACCCGGTCATCAAGGCCGACAACCCCGGCCTCCAGCTCCCCCACCGCACGATCGTCCCGGTCGTCCGCTCCGACGGGTCCGGCTCCACCGCCCAGTTCACGATGTGGATGGCGAACCAGCACAAAGATCTGTGGAACGCCTACTGCTCCAAGGTCGGCCGCTCGGGATCGTGCGGGCAGACGTCGTACTACCCCACCGTCTCCGGCATGATCGCCCAGTCCGGTGACCTCGGCGTCGCCGGGTACGTCGCCCAGAACTACGGCGAGGGCGCGATCGGGTACGTCAACTACTCGTACGCGCTCAATGCGCACTACCCGGTCGCCAAGGTCCTGAACCACGCGGGCTACTACACCGAGCCCACCCCACAGAACGTGGCGGTCTCGCTGCTCAAGGCGAAGATCAACACGAACAAGAACTCGGCGGACTACCTCACCCAGCAGCTCGACGGCGTCTACAACGACTCGGACAAGCGCAACTACCCGCTGTCCAGCTACTCGTACATGATCCTGCCGCTGAAGGTGCAGGGCACCTTCACCGCGGCCAAGGGCAAGACGCTCGGCGCGTTCTCGTACTACTTCATGTGCCAGGGCCAGCAGCAGGCGCCGAACCTCGGATACTCGCCGCTGCCGATCAACCTCGTCCAGGCCGGCTTCGACCAGATCCGCCGGATTCCGGGCGTGCAGGCGCAGAACATCAACATCAAGAACTGCAACAACCCCACCTTCTCGGCCAACGGCGAGAACCGGCTGGCGCAGACCGCGCCCTACCCGCCCGCCTGTGACCGCAAGGGTGCCGCCCCGTGCACCAGCGGCAGCGGCGGCGCCACCACCGGTTCCGGCAACGGCAGCGGCGGTTCCTCCGGCGGTTCGACCGGCTCCACCGGTACCGGCACCGCAGGCGGCTCCACCGGCGGCGGCTCCGGCTCGGCCGGCGGCAACAGCGCCCAGCCCTCCGTCGACCCGGACACCGGCCAGACCATCTCGCCCGACGGCACCACGGGTTCCGCCGCCGGCGGCACCGGCGCGGCCGCCGGCGGCACGGTGGCCCTGGCCCAGCCCGTCGCCGTCGCCACCGCGCACGGCTGGACCGGCACCCAGACGCTGATGCTGCTGGCCGCGGTCCTGGTCTTCGGCCTGCTCCTGCTGCCCTCGCTGGTCTCCCGCCTGGTGGGCAGCCGGGCGGGCGGCAACGGAGACACCAACGGGAACAGCCGCTCGGAAGACGGGAGTTCGCGATGAGACGCACCCGGATGCGCAACGCGCTGATACGCCTGCTGGCCGGTGCCACGGTCGGCGCCCTCGCCGGACTCGCGGTCGCCCAGACCGCGCCCACGGCGGCCGCGGCCACCGACTCCGCCGTGACCGTCTCCGGCCGCGGCGAGTTCAAAAACATGAAGTTCACGGTCTCCCAGACCAAGGACCTCACCAGCCAGGCCGTCACGGTGAGCTGGACCGGCGGTACCCCGACCACCTTCGCGGGCACGCAGTTCAACACCGACTTCGTGCAGATCATGCAGTGCTGGGGCGACGACGACGGCACGGTCCCGTCCAACCCGGGCCCGCCGCGCACCCAGTGCCAGTACGGCGCCTCCCCCACCACCAACCGGACCAGCTGGCCCGGCAACGGCCAGGACGACACCCGGCAGATCTTCTACAGCGCCGACCCCACCAACTACGGCCAGGACAACCGGTACGGCGCCGCCAACCCGAACGCCCCGGGCGAGGTCCCCTTCAAGTCGGTGGACGGCACGACGATCACCACCAACACCCAGAACAACTCGCTGTTCAACTACAACACCACCAACGAGATCGACTTCGCCCGTACCGGTACCAACGGCACCGGCAAGGAGTTCTTCGAGGTCCAGACCGCCAACGAGGCACCCCACCTCGGCTGCGGCGTCCCCGTCACCACCGACGGCGTCACCAGGCCCCGCTCCTGCTGGCTGGTGATCGTCCCGCAGGGTCATCTGGACCTGGACGGCAAGCCGTACGCCGACCAGAGCCAGGTCAACGCGGGCTCGCCGGTCTCCTCCACCAACTGGAAGAACCGGATCGCGGTCAAGCTGGACTTCAACAGCGTCGGCAGCAACTGCGCCCTCGGCGCCGACGAACGCCCCACCACCGGCAGCGAGCTGGCGGCGGACGCGATGACCAGCTGGCAGGCCCAGCTCTGCTCGGCCGGGAAGGTCTACGGCTACACCGAACTCGGTGAGCCCGACACCCGGTCCCGGATGATCTCCGACGCCTCCTCCACGGGCCTGGCCTTCACCACCCGGAAACTGGGCGCGGACGCGGGCACCACGGCGCCGTCGGGGACGACGACGTACGCTCCGGTCGCACTCTCCGGAGCCGTCATCGGGTTCACGATCGAGCGCAGACCGAAGTCCGGGGCACCGGACGACATCAGGAAACTCGCCGGCACCAAGGTCGAGTCCATCAAGCTCAACCAGCGCCTGGTCGCCAAGCTGCTCACCGAGTCGTATCGCAACTCCACCTGGGGTTCGGTCATCAACGGCACGTCGTCCAAGGGATACGGCTGGACGAAGAACAACCCGGCCGGCATCGCCTCCGACCCCGAGTTCATCGCCCTGAACCCGGAGTTCCAGTACCTGTCCGTCGCCGAGACGCCGGCCACCGACACCGACCTGATCACCGCCCTCGGCCACTCCGACACCGCCCGCGCGGTCTGGCAGTGGATCCTCGCCGACAAGGACGCCCGGCAGTTCCTCTCCGGTGTCCCCGACGACGACGGCATGCGGGTCAACCCGTACTACAGCACCAACACCGACCTGAACCCGACCGGTGTCGCCTTCGACCCGGCGAGCACCGACGACTACCCGAAGAGCGACCCCTGGTGCACGGTGCCGCCCGGCTCGGACGCGCCGTCCACGGCCACCCAGTGCATGACCGACTTCCACCCCTACGTGGACGACATGCACTCCGGAGCCCTGCACACCCGGCGCGCGGACACCCTGTGGAAGTCCTCCTGGGACGCGCTCTCCAGCCCCCAGGCGTACAAGAGCCCGGGTCCGCAGACGGTCGGCTCGCGCTTCATCATCACGATCACGGACACGGCCTCCGCCGCCCGGTACGGCCTGCAGACCGCGGAGCTGAAGAACACCGCCGGCGCGTACGTGGCCCCGAGCACGGCCGGCCTGACCGCGGCCGCCGCGACCGCCACCGGCTCCGGCGTCGCCGAGATCACCCCGGCCAACGCCACGGCCAAGGCCGCCTACCCGCTCGCCGAGCTGGTCTACGCGGCGGTCCGGCCCGGCAAGGTGAGCAAGGCGGCCCGCCAGGACTACGCGGCCCTGCTGCACTACGCCTCCGGCACCGGCCAGACGCCGGGCGCCGACCCGGGCAAGCTGCCCGACGGCTACGCCCCGCTCCCCTCGAAGCTGCGCGCCGAGACCGTGAAGGCGGCGAACGCGCTGCTCGACTACACCGGACCGACCTCCACCGGCGGGTCTGCCGACGGCGGCGGCACCGACACGGGCGGGGGCGGCGCCCCCAGCGGTACCGGCGCGGTCGGCGGCGGCACGACCGGCGGCGCCGGCACGGGTACACCGACCGACGGCACCAGCACCTCGCCCAGCGCCAAGCCGTCCTTCGACGGCGGCAAGGCGCTGCAGACCACCGCGGCCGGGAACACCCCGGCGGACCCGGCCACGCCGCTGCGCTACGCCGTGCCGGTGGGGGCCGCGCTCGGGGCGGTCGCCGGGGTCGGGGCGCCCTTCGCGGGCGGGCGTCGGCTGTCGCTTGCCTCCGTACGGACGGCAGTGCGTCGGCTGCGGGCCCGCGGGGGCTGGTCGCGCCCACGCGGCGAAGCCGGACATGGATAAGGTCCCGCGCCCCTGACGGGGCGCTGCCCCACCGGAGTCAGGTACTCCCCACAGACGGCCGTCCGCCCCGAAAGGCAGTCGGGGCGGACGGTTCGCACCACCCTGCCAGATCCTCTGGCGACACCCAGCTAGCTAGCTCTTGTCAGGAGACTCTCGATGCGCAGAATGCGCTCTTCGGCGGCGTTCGTCGCCGCTGCCGTGGTGGCCGGCGGCCTCGCCCTCGCCACCCCGGCGGTCGCCGACCCGGACGCCGGTGCCTTCCGCCAGCTGGTCGGCGTGGGCTCGGACACCACCCAGGACGTGCTGAACGCCCTTGCCGGTGACACCGTGAACGGCACCAGCTACTCCGCCACCGCGGTGAAGTCGGCGAACGGCGCGGGCATCGCGTCGTACGACGCGATCGAGCCCGGCACCGGCTCCACCACCTCGACCATCAAGACCCGTAGCGGCGGCCCGTCGTTCCTGCGCCCGAACGGCTCCGGCAACGGCCGTCTCGCCCTGAGCGAGTCGCTGACCGGCGACAAGTTCCCGACCAGCGCCGGTGTCTCCATCAGCGGTCAGGTCGACTTCGCCCGTTCCTCCGGCGGCCCGTCCGTCTCCGGAACGGCGCTGACCTACATCCCGATGGCGCGTGACGCGGTCGGTGTCGCCGTCAAGGGCTCGGCCCTGGACACGCTGACCGCGGACCAGCTGCACGACATCTACTCGGGCACGCTCACCACGGTGAACGGCCAGACCGTGCACCCGAAGATCCCGCAGGCCGGTTCCGGCACCCGCAAGTTCTTCCTCGCGGCCATCGGCCTGACCGACGCGACGCTCTCCCCGAACGTGACCACCGTCCAGGAGAACCAGGCCAACGCGGCCCTCACCGAGGACGGCGCGCTCGTCCCGTTCTCCGTCGGTTCCTGGATCGCCCAGATCAACGGCGTCTCCCCCGACTACAGCAAGACGGCGGCCGCGGCCGGCGGCCACCTGGCCTCCATCCAGCTGCCCGGCGACACCGGCGGCGCCACCAGCCCGGTCACGACCGTCAACGGCAAGCTGTCCCCGGTCACCGCCTACTACGACAACTCGACCTTCGGCCGTGACGTCTACAACGTCGTGCCGAGCCGGGCGATCGACACCAGCAGCATCTTCTTCGACAAGGACCTGTACGACGTCTTCGTCACCAGCGGCAGCCACACCGCCGCGCTGGCGTCCGACGCCGCCGAGTCGGTCATTGCCAAGTTCGGCTTCGTCAACGAGCCCTACAACGGCTCCATCTCCCTGGCCAAGCACGCCAAGCTCGGCGGCCTGGAGGAGTCCGGCGTCGACGCCTCGGTGCCCGGCGCCCCCACCGTCAAGGGCTCCGTCGGCGACGCGAGCGTGGCGCTGTCCTGGACCGCCCCGTCCGCCACCGCGCTGCCGGTCACCGACTACCGCGTCACGCTGACCGACGCGGACGGCGCTCTCGTCGCCACGAAGGACCTCGCGGCCTCCGCCACGTCGTACGCCTTCACCGGCCTGGCCACCGGCACCTACACCGCCACGGTCACCGCCAACAACCTCAACGGCACCGGCGCGGCCGCCACCTGGACCGGCTCGCTCAAGTACACCAGCACGACCACCGCCACCGCCGCCACCACCGCCTACGGCAAGACCCCCAAGGTCGCCGTCACCGTCGCCGGCTCGCACGGTGTCACGCCGGCCGGCAAGGTCACGGTGAAGGAGGGCTCCACCACCCTCGGCACCGGCACCCTCGACGCGTCCGGCAAGGTCACCATCGGCCTGTCGAACCACCTCAAGGTCGCCACGCACTCCCTGTCGGTCTCCTACGCGGGCAGCGCCGGTCTGAACGCGTCCTCGACGACCGTCTCCCTGAAGATCACCAAGGCCACGGCGTCGGTCTCCACCTCCGCCCCGACCTCGGTCAGCCACACCGCCCACGCCAAGGTCGCCGTCAAGGTCACCGCGTCCGGCACCACCCCGACCGGCACCGTCCGCATCTACCAGGGCTCCAAGGTCATCGCGACCGGCACCCTGAGCAGCGGCAAGGTCACCATCACCCTGCCGAAGCTGGCCAAGGGCAAGCACACCCTGCACGCCTTCTACGTCGGTTCCTCGACCGTCAACTCGAAGGCCGGCGCCAACTTCACCATCACCAGCAAGTGACCGTCTGACGGGCCCGCCGGGAGTCACGTTCGGCTCCCGGCGGCCCCTCACCGATTCCCCGAAGGAGGCGGGCCGCCATGACCGTCGCCGTACCGACACCGAAAACCCTGGCTCCGGCCGTGCCCCGCAGGCCCGTCCGCAGCCTCACCTTCGTCCGCCACCTCTCGCGCGGCGGACTGCTCAGCCTCGCCGCCCTGCTGCTCGGCATCACCGCCCAGCTGCTGGTGTTCAGCGGCGCCCAGGAACACTCCGCGCAGCACGCCGACTTCGACCAGCTGCGCGAGCAGCTCGCCCTCGGCACCGCCCCGGTCGCGCAGACCGGGCAGGACGGCAAGCTGCTGGCACCCGGCACTCCGGTCGCGCTCGTCGACATACCCAAGCTGGGCCTGAGCCAGGTCGTCCTGGAGGGCACCGACTCCTCCGTGCTGACCGACGGCCCCGGTCACCGCCGGGACACCCCGATGCCCGGCCAGGCCGGCACCAGCGTGCTGATGGGCCGGGCGGCGGCGTACGGCGGACCGTTCGGCAAGCTCTCCCGGCTCGCCACCGGCGACACGTTCTCCGTCACCACCGGCCAGGGCAAGGCGAAGTTCCAGGTCATCGACGTACGGCGGGCCGGCGACCCGGCGCCGACGGCGCTGGCCGCGGGCAAGAGCCGGATCGTCCTCATCACCGCCACCGGCCCGAAGTACATGCCCTCCGGGATCCTGCGCGTCGACGCCGACATGGTCTCCACGCCGTTCCAGACCCCCTCGGCCGTGATCCGGGCGGGCACCCTGCCCGGCTCCGAGGAGCCGCTGGCCCGCCCCTCCGGGGTGCCGTGGCCGCTGGTGATGTGGCTGCAGGCGCTGCTCCTCACCGCCGTGGCCGCCGTCTGGACCTGGCACCGCTGGGGCCGCCACCAGACGTGGATCGTCTTCGCCCCGGTCGTCGCGGTGCTCGGCCTCCAGGTCGCGACGCGGACCACCGAACTGCTGCCGAATCTGCTGTGACCGAGGTGAGTGAAGTGACCGAAGCAACCGATGTGACCGTGCCGACCGAGACTGCCGAGACTGCCGAGACCGCCGTGACTGCCGTGACCGCCGACCTGACCGACACCGCCGTACTCCCCACCGCCACCGCCACCGGAACCGCCGCCGTGGTGGACGGCCCCGCCCCCGCCACGCTCGAAGCCCGTACCGTCTCGGCCTGGTTCGGCTCGCACCAAGTGCTCAGCCAGGTGTCGCTGACCATGCCCTCGGGCGAGGTCACCGCGCTGATCGGCCCGTCCGGCTGCGGCAAGTCGACGTTCCTGCGCACCCTGAACCGGATGCACGAGCTGATCCCGTCCGCGCAGTTCGGCGGCGAGGTGCTCTTCGAGGGCGAGGACATCTACGACCCGTCCTGGCGGCTGACCGACGCCCGCCGCAGGATCGGCATGGTCTTCCAGAAGCCGAACCCGTTCCCGGCGATGTCGATCTACGACAACGTGGTGGCGGGCCTGAAGCTGACCGGCACCAAGGTGAACCGCCGGGAGAAGGACGTCCTGGTCGAGGAGTCCCTGACCCGCGCCGGCCTGTGGAAGGAGGTCCGCGACCGGCTCCGACAGCCCGGCGGCGCCCTCTCCGGCGGCCAGCAGCAGCGTCTGTGCATCGCGCGGGCCCTGGCGGTCCGCCCCCGGGTCCTTCTCATGGACGAGCCCTGCTCGGCCCTGGACCCCACCTCCACCCGGCGCGTCGAGGAGACCATCCAGGACCTGGCCGGTCAGGTGACGATCGTCATCGTCACCCACAACATGCAGCAGGCGGCCCGCGTCTCCCAGCAGTGCGCGTTCTTCCTGGCCGAGCAGGGCACCCCGGGCGGCATCGTGGAGCACGGCGACACGGAGGCCGTCTTCAACTCCCCGCAGGACCAGCGCACGGCCGACTACGTGGCGGGCCGGTTCGGCTGAGCGCGGCCGGGGCCGGTCCAGGAGGACGGGCGAGGCACGGTCCGGGACGACCGGCAGGGCACGGTCCAGGAGGACGGGCGGGGGACGGTGCGGACCGCGTCCCTGCCCTGCCGTCACCCCGGCGCACGCCGTGCCGTCACCCGTGCGGGCCACGCCGCGGACCGCCGGACGCGCCCCGCGAGCCCCCTCCGCCACCCCCTGGCGCCCCCTGGCGCCCGCCTGCCACCCCACGCCCGAGCTGATGCCGGCACGGCCGCTCGCCCCGACGTCCCCGCTGGTGTGAACACGCGTGAACGGTGCCTGGCCGGACCCTACGTATTGTAGGTTCCCCATCGGCCACGGCGGCTCGTCAGCTCACGGGGGTACCTCATGCAGGGCACGGACACGCAGGAGGCGCGGCGCAGCCTCGTGCCCACGGTGGCGGTGCTGGTGGCGAGCCTGCTGGTCGCGGCGGTGGGGGTGTACGAGCTGTCCGGCTTCGGCCTGCACAGCCTCGACCGGCGCCCGCACCTGTTCAGCGACGGACTGGCGACCGGCGGGGTGATCGTGGCGGCGGTGGCGGCCGGGGCGGCGGTGGGCAACCTGGCGTGGATGCTGGCGGCCCGGCGGCGGGTGGAAAGGGAACGGGCACAGGCTCCAGCACGTCCTTAAGAGGCAGGAGGGCCTTTCACACCGTATTCCGTACGGGATCCCGTACGGGGGTGGATCGCTCCCCGGTATGCCACGGCTACCCTACGGACTGTAGGGTCAGCCCTTCGTCAACCCGCTCCCCGTCCCCAAGGTGACCGGTCCCCATGCCCGCACAGCTGTCGACCCTGATCCCGCCGCGCGTGTCCGCCGCCCTGCGCGCCCCCACCGGCGCCTCCGGCGGCGCGCTGCGCAGGCGGGCCGCCGACTTCACCGTCTGGTACCTGCGCGTGATCGCCGTACTGAACATAGTGGCGGTGATGTCGCTCCCGTTCCGCCAGGAGGTCGACGAGCACAACAACGGCCGCATCACCCTGCACCTCCATCGGCAGCACGCGCACCACTCCGGCCAGTTCTTCACCCCGTACCTGGCCACGGCGGGCCTGGTGTCGGCCGCCCTCGCCATCTTCTTCGTGCTGGTGATGCGCCGCCGCAAGCGCGCGGCCTGGGTGGTCAACCTGCTGCTGTCCGCCCCGCTGTTCGTCCTCTACGTCCTCGCCCTCACCCAGCACGAGTACCGCGCCCACGCCTTCAACTGGGTCTCCGCCGCCGTCACCGGCCTCTTCGTGGCCGCGCTGCTGATCAGCCGCCGGGAGTTCATCGCGGTCGGCGACCCGTCGAACCCGAAGACCGCGCTGGCGGTGGCGGCCGGCGGCGTCCTGGTCACCGGCGGCCTGGGCACCCTCCTCGTGCACGCCACGAACAAGCTGCCCGGCGCCACCCTCCCCGACGAGATCGCCTACACCCTCCTGCGGGGCGTCAGCGTCGGTCCGCTCGCCGACCACGTCACCGCGGTCCACGCGCCCCGCTGGACCGACATCATCATCAACCTCCTCCTCGCGGCCGCGTTCTGCCTGGTCCTCTATGCCGGCTTCCGCTCCCCGCGCGGCCGCCGCCTGCTCAGCCCCGAGGACGAGTCCCGGCTGCGCGGCCTGCTGGACAAGCACGGCGCCCGCGACTCCCTCGGCTACTTCGCGCTGCGCCGCGACAAGATGGCGATCTTCTCCCCGACCGGCAAGTCGGCGGTCACCTACCGCGTCGTCGGCGGCGTCAGCCTCGCCTCGGGCGACCCGATCGGCGACCCGGAGGCCTGGCCGGGCGCGATCGACGCGTGGCTGACGGAGGCGCGGCAACACGCCTGGACGCCGGCCGTCATGGGCGCGAGCGAGGAGGCGGGCACCGTCTACGCCCGGCACGGCCTGGACGCGCTGGAACTGGGCGACGAGGCGATCGTCGACATCGCCGACTTCACCCTGGAGGGCCGCGCGATGCGTGTCGTCCGCCAGGCCCACAACCGGGTCCGCCGCGCCGGTTACACGGTGCGCATCCGGCGCCACGAGGACATCCCGGCCGACGAGATGGCCCTGCTCATGGAACGCGCCGACCACTGGCGCGACGGCGCCACCGAACGCGGCTTCTCCATGGCCCTCGGCCGCCTCGGCGACCCGGCGGACGGCCGCTGCGTGATGCTGGAGTGCCGGGACGCGAACGACACCCCCCGCGCCCTCCTCAGCTTCGTCCCCTGGGGCGAGCAGGGCCTCTCCCTGGACCTGATGCGCCGCGACCGCGACTCGGAGAACGGCCTGATGGAGTTCATGGTCGTGGAACTCCTCCTGCGGGCAGCCGAGTTGGACGTCAAGCGCGTCTCGCTCAACTTCGCGATGTTCCGCTCCGTCTTCGAACGCGGCTCCCGCCTCGGCGCCGGGCCGGTCCTGCGCCTCTGGCACACCACCCTCACGTTCTTCTCCCGCTGGTGGCAGATCGAGTCCCTCTACCGCGCGAACGCCAAGTACCGCCCGGTCTGGGAACCCCGCTACATCCTCTTCACCAAGACCAGCGACCTCCCCCGCATCGGCCTGGCGAGCGCTCGGGCGGAAGGGTTCCTCACGGTGCCCTGGGGGTCGTGACACACGGCATCGGTCACCCAGGGGCCACAGAGAAAGGTGCGCCCCGGTCTCAGTCTTCGCCGTGCCGTCCCTGGAACACACGGTCGGCCGGGGCGCCGGTCGCTCTCCGACCGGCGCTCAGACGCGGGGTGCGGCTCCCGGGAAGCTTCCGCCCACCGTGAACCCGATCACCGCGCCGCCGCCCTCCCTGCGGAAGGCGAAGGGGGCGCCGCCGTGGGCCATGGCGACCTCGCGGACGATGGAGAGGCCGAGGCCGGAGCCGGGCAGGGAGCGGGCGTCGGCGGCGCGGTAGAAGCGGTCGAAGATGCGGATCAGGTCGCCCTCGGCGATGCCGGGGCCCCGGTCGAGGACCTCGACGCGGACCGTGCCCGGCCGGGCGGGGCCGGTGACGCTGATCTCGATGGCCGCCTTGCCGTCCCGGTCGAACTTGGCCGCGTTCTCGACGAGGTTGGAGATGGCCCGCTGGAGCATTCCCGGGCGGCCGTCGGTGGTCGTGTCACCGGCGACGCGCAGGACGATCTCCCGGCCGGTACGGCGCCGGGCCAGCCCCGCCACGTCCTCCGCAATGTCGGCCAGGTCCACGTGCTGCGGCGGCTCGGTGTCGGACTGCCCGGCCGCGAGGTCGACCAGCTCGTTGACCAGGTCGGTCAGCTCACGCGCCTCCTGCCCGAGATCTGCGACGAGTTCGTCCCGGGTCGCGGGCGGGAGTTCGTCGATCCGGCGGAGCAGCGAGATGTTCGTCCGCAGCGAGGTCAGCGGGGTGCGCAGCTCGTGGCCCGCGTCCTGGACCAGGCGCCGCTGGTCCTCCTCCGACTGCGCGAGGCGGCCCAGCATCCGGTCGAAGGCGCGGCCCAGCCGGCCCACCTCGTCCAGTCCGGTCACCGGGACCTGGATGCCGAGCTGCCGGGTCCGGGCCACGTCCTCCGCCGCCGAGGTCAGGATCACCAACCGGCGGGTGATCCGCCTCGCCAGCCACCAGCCGAACAGCCCGGCGGCCACCACCACGGCGGCCATCAGCAGCAGCGTCCGCTGCTGGAGCGCGTTGAGCAGGTCCTCGGTGTCGCTGAACTCCTGCGCCACCTGCACCGCGCCCCGGCCGCCGCCGAGCGCCACCGTGGCGATCCGGAACAGGTCCTCGCCGGCCTGGACGTCCTTGTGCTGGACCGTCCTCCCGGCCTGCGCGGCGGTGGCGGCCGCCCGGTCCGCCGCGGTGACCGGGAGCACCGGGCTGCCGCGGTCGACGATCTGGCCCTGCCCGCCGAGCACCTGCACGTCGGTGCGCGCGGGCCGGACCAGATCATGGCCGGGCTGGGAGGAGGAGAAGTCCTCCGGGACCATCCTGTGCTGCTTGACCTCGTCCTGGACGTCGGAGACGACCTGCGTGAACACCGACTGCTGGTCGACGCGGACCAGCCGGGCGGCGGCGTTGTACGACAGGATGCCGACGACGATCGTGACGACGGCCGTGACCGCCGCGAACGAGACGACGAAGGTGGTGCGCAGCGAGACCAGGCCCGGCCGGCGCCGGGCGAGCACCCGGGTGAGCCGTTCCCTCCGCCGCAGAGGGCCCACTCAGTCCTCCCGCAGCACGTATCCCACGCCCCGGACGGTGTGGATCAGCTGCGGGGCGCCGGGCTCGTCGAGCTTGCGGCGGAGGTAGCCGACGTAGACGGCGAGGTTCTTGGAACCGGGGCCGAAGTCGTAGCCCCAGATGCGGTCGTAGATGGTGGAGTGGTCGAGGACGATGCCGGCGTTGCGGGCGAGCAGCTCCAGCAGTTCGAACTCGGTACGGGTCAGCTCCAGCTCGCGCTTGCCGCGCCAGGCCCGGCGGGCCTGGAGGTCCATCCGCAGGCCGGCCGCCTCGACCTGCCGGTCGGAGATCTGCGGCTCCCGGCCGGGCTCGGCGGCGGTGGGGGCGGCGGCCGTGGCGCCGGTGGGGGCGCCGGCGCCCGTGGGGACGGGCAGGGTGCGGCGCAGCAGCGCCCGGAGCCGGGCGAAGACCTCTTCGACGTCGAAGGGCTTGACGACGTAGTCGTCGGCGCCGGCGTCCAGGCCGGCGATCCGGTCGGCGGTCTCGACCAGCGCGGTCAGCATGAGGATCGGGGTGCGGTCGCCCTCCGCGCGCAGGACGCGGCAGACCTGGAGGCCGTCGATGCCGGGCATCATCACGTCGAGGAGGAGGACGTCGGGGCTGGTGCGGTGGGCTTGCGCCAGGGCTTCCACACCGTCCGCGACCGCCGTCACCTCATAACCCTCCAGGGTGAGGGCACGCTCCAGGGCGTGGCGGATGGCGCGGTCGTCTTCGGCGAGCAGCACAGTCTGGGGCACGACCCCAGTCTGCCAAGGCCTCCGGCGGTTCTGCCGTGGTGAGCGGGCCTACGATCACCCTTTTTACCTGCCTCTCACCGTCACAGAGGCAACCGGGAACGGGGCCGGATGACGTGCGCCGGACGCAATCGGACGGGGGCGCTCTGATCTGATCTCGGGCGCGGGTGAGCGGTTGGGGTGAGGGCGCTCTGATCTGATCTCGGGCGCGGGTGAGTGGGCGGGGTGGGGGCGGTGCGGCGGAGTGTGGGGTGCGGGTGAGCGGTTGGGGCGGGGGCGCTCTGATCTGATCTTGGGTGCGGGTGAGCGGTTGGGGCGGGGGCGCTCTGATCTGATCTCGGGCGCGGGTGAGTGGGGGGGTGGGGGCGGTGCGGCGGAGTGTCGGGGGCGGGTGAGCGGGGGCTGAGCGCGCAGTTCCCCGCGCCCCTTACGGGGCGCTGTGGCCGACGCCTCTTTCCAGCCGCGGGCAGTCGTGCCGCTGGGGCGGCACGGGTGGGCGCGGGGGGTGCCCTGCCCGCGCCGGTAAGCGTCCCCACCACCTGCGCGGGCGGTGCCCGGTGAACGTCGGTGCGTGTGCCCCCCGCCCCGCTCACCTCAGCTCGCGGACAGCCTTGCGAGTTGGTCCGCGAACGGGATCACCGGGAGCTCTTCCGGTTCGGGGCGGCCCGCCGCGGCCAGCCCCGTCATCAGCGCCGCCAGCTCCTTCGCCGCCCGCTCGATCCGCCCTTCCAGGCCCTCCGCGCCCCAGTCCTCCGACGCCGCGTACACGCCCGTCGGCACGACCACCGCCCGCAGGTACGCGAACATCGGCCGCAGCGCGTGCTCCAGCACCAGCGAGTGCCGGGCCGTACCCCCGGTCGCCGCGATCAGCACCGGTTTGCCCGCCAGCGCGTCCTTGTCGAGCACGTCGAAGAACGACTTGAACAGCCCGCTGTAGGACGCCGTGAACACCGGCGTGACCACGATCAGGCCGTCCGCGCCGGTCACCGCCTCCTGGGCCCCCGCGAGCCTGCGCCCGGGGAACCCGTTGGTGAAGTTGTGCGCGATCTCGACCGCGAGGTCGCGCAGCTCCACGACCTCCAGCTCCACCTCGGCCGCGACCTGCCGCCCCACGGCGGCCGCCAGCCGGTCCGCCAGCAGCCTCGTGGACGACGGCACGCTCAGCCCCGCCGAGACGACGACGAGCTTCATGCCCCGACCTCCTTCTTGCCCGTGTCGACGGCGGCCTTCCCGGCCTCCTCGGCCTCCTCGGCCTTCTTCTGCTCCGCGGCGGCCAGCAGCGACGCGTGCGTCGGCGCCTCCGGGACGTCCGCCGGGCGGCCCTTCGCGAACTCCTCGCGCAGCACCGGCACGACCTCCTCGCCGAGCATGTCCAGCTGCTCCAGGACCGTCTTCAGCGGCAGCCCCGCGTGGTCCATCAGGAACAACTGGCGCTGGTAGTCGCCCGCGTACTCGCGGAAGGCCAGCGTCTTCTCGATCACCTGCTGCGGCGAGCCCACCGTCAGCGGGGTCTGGTCGGTGAAGTCCTCCAGCGACGGCCCGTGCCCGTAGACCGGCGCGTTGTCGAAGTACGGCCGGAACTCCCGCACCGCGTCCTGGGAGTTCTTCCGCATGAACACCTGGCCGCCGAGGCCGACGATCGCCTGCTCGGGCGTGCCGTGCCCGTAGTGCGCGTACCGCTTCCGGTAGAACTCGACCATCCGCTTGGTGTGGTCGGCGGGCCAGAAGATGTTGTTGTGGAAGAAGCCGTCACCGTAGTAGGCGGCCTGCTCCGCTATCTCGGGCGAGCGGATCGAGCCGTGCCAGACGAACGGCGGGACGTCGTCCATCGGCCGCGGGGTGGAGGTGAAGCCCTGCAGCGGTGTGCGGAACTTGCCCTCCCAGTCGACGACGTCCTCGCGCCACAGCCGGCGCAGCAGGGCGTAGTTCTCGATGGCGAGGTTGATGCCCTCGCGGATGTCCTGCCCGAACCAGGGGTAGACCGGCCCGGTGTTGCCGCGGCCCATCATCAGGTCCACCCGGCCGTCGGCCAGGTGCTGGAGCATCGCGAAGTCCTCGGCGATCTTCACCGGGTCGTTGGTGGTGATGAGGGTGGTGGAGGTGGAGAGGATCAGCTTCTCCGTCCGCGCGGCGACATAGCCGAGCATGGTGGTCGGCGACGACGGCACGAACGGCGGGTTGTGGTGCTCGCCGGTCGCGAAGACGTCCAGGCCGACCTCCTCGGCCTTCAGCGCGATCGCGACCATCGCCTTGATGCGCTCCCGCTCGCTCGGCGTACGCCCCGTGGTGGGGTCCGGCGTGACGTCGCCGACCGTGAAGATCCCGAACTGCATGCTCGCTCACCCTCCAGGTTGTTTACGATTCAACTATACCCGCAGAACGAGACCTGACCGCCACCTATTCCCCGGCCTCCGTGGGCACCGCTCTTCATCCGGACGGCCCACCCGCGAGGCCACGCCGACGGGCGTCCCGGACGCTGGAATCCCGGGCGTCGCCGACGCCTCGCACCGAAGGAACCGGACCAGCATGCGAATACCGCGCGCATCCCGCCGCACCGTGCACGCCGCCCGCTGGGGCGCGGCACTCCTGGCCCTGTCGGGGACCACCGCCGTCCTCGCCCCCACGACGGCACAGGCCGGTGGCCCGAGCGGAGATCCCGGCCGGCAGCAGCCCACCATCGTCCTCGTGCACGGCGCCTTCGCCGACGCGTCGAGCTGGAACGGCGTCGTGCAGCGGCTCCAGCGGAACGGCTACACGGTGGACGCCCCGGCCAACCCGCTCCGCGGTGTCGCCCAGGACTCGGCCTACCTGGCGAGTTACCTGAAGTCGATCAGCGGGCCGATCATCCTGGTCGGCCACTCCTACGGCGGCGAGGTGATCTCCCAGGCCGCCGTCGGAAACGCCAACGTCAAGGCGCTCGTGTACATCAACGCGATCATGCCGGCCGCGGGAGAGTCGCAGGCCGTGCTCGCCGCCAGGTTCGCCCCCGCCCCGCTCACCAAGGCGCTCAGGCAGGTGCCCTTCCGCAACGCCGACGGCACCACCGGCACCGACGTCTACATCCAGCCGGACCAGTTGCGCCAGGTCTTCGCCGCGGACCTGCCCGCCGCCCAGACCGCGGTCATGGCGGCCACCCAGCGTCCGATCGCCATGTCGGCCTTCGCGGACAAGCTCACCGGCGCCGCCTGGCGGGACAAGCCGGTGTACGCCCTCATCGGCAGGCAGGACCGGGCGATCAACCCGAGCCTGGAGAGGTTCGAGGCGAAGCGGGCCAACGCCCGCAAGACGGTGGAGATCGACTCCTCGCACGTCTCCCTCGTCTCCCACTCCCAGGCGGTGAAGGACCTGATCGTCAACGCCGCCGAGGACTACATGTGGAAGTAGGGCACCGCGCCCCCGCCTCCCCTACGACCACGACCGCTCGAAGGGCCGGCGAACAGGCCGGCCCCGGACGGACACCAGGCCCGGACGGACACCAGCCCCGGACGGACACCGGAGACCCCTCACCGCCCGGCCCCGGTCAGAACGCGTACGGATCGCCCGTCGCCAGCACCAGCACCCGCTGCTCGTCGTTCGTACGGTCCTGGTCCACCGCGCCACCGCCCCACGCCACGTCCACCCTGAGCGTCACCTCCGCCGGCCGCTCCCGCAGCCGTACCGGAACCACCAGCTGCTCGCCGGGCACCTCGACGGGCAGCGACCCGGTGTCGCACACCACCTCCCGGTCACCGGTGCGCGCACACCCGCCCGGCAGCCGCTGCGTGTCCGCCAGCGCCGCCGAGGACGTCACCCGCAGGCCGGCACCGGTCACGGCGTCCGGCCCGTGGTTGCGCGGGTTCACCCGGACCTCCACCAGGTCCCCGCTCAGCACGGCGGACCCGTGCACCTCCAGATCCGCGGTCCCGGTCCCGGCCCAGGCACTGCCACCGCCGCCCACGACCAGCACACCCACCGCCACCGCACCGGCCACCACCGGCACACCACGACGCATCGCCATGCCACCCGTCCCGTCCGACTCCGGCGTCCGTACACCCGCTCGTACACCTGCTCGTACGGATGTATGCCACCCCGCCCCCGCCACAGGCGCCCCCCATCAGGTGACACCCCCGGGCATCAGGTGACACCCCCGGGCCGTGACACGCTGCACGCATGCTGATCCTCCGCTCCGCCGCCCTCTTCGTCGTCGCCGCGTTCTTCGAGATCGGCGGCGCCTGGCTGGTCTGGCAGGGCGTGCGCGAGCACCGCGGGTGGCTCTGGGTGGCCGGCGGCATCCTCTCCCTCGGCGCCTACGGGTTCGTCGCCACCTTCCAGCCCGACGCCCATTTCGGCCGCATCCTCGCCGCGTACGGCGGCATCTTCGTCGCCGGCTCGATCCTCTGGGGCGTCGTCGCGGACGGCTACCGTCCGGACCGCTGGGACCTCACGGGAGCGGCGGTCTGCCTGGCCGGCATGGCCCTGATCATGTGGGCGCCGAGAAACTGACCCGAGGTGCGCGCCCCGCGGCCGCCGACCCGCCGCAGCCGCCCCCGCCTATCCTTGCGACAGACAGGCCCGCACCCGAACCCCGCCGAGGAGCACATCCCCATGGCCCCCTCCCCCATAGCGGTAGTCACCGGCGCCAGCAGCGGCATCGGCGCCGCCACCGCCCGCAAGCTCGCCGAGGCCGGTTACCGCGTCGTCCTGACCGCCCGCCGGGAGGACCGTATCGAGGCTCTGGCCAAGGAGCTCGACGCCGCGGGCCACCAGGCCACCGCCTACCCCCTCGACGTGACGGACCGCGCGGCCGTGGACGAGTTCGCGACGGCCTTCAGGACGGTCGCCGTCCTCGTCAACAACGCCGGCGGAGCCCTCGGCGCCGACCCGGTGGCCACCGGCGACCCGGCCGACTGGCGCACGATGTACGAGACGAACGTCATCGGCACCCTGAACCTCACCCAGGCCCTGCTGCCCAAGCTGGAGGCGAGCGGCGACGGCACGGTGGTCGTGGTCTCCTCCACCGCGGGCCACGCCACCTACGAGGGCGGCGCCGGCTATGTCGCCGCCAAGCACGGCGCCCACGTCCTCGCCGAGACCCTCCGTCTGGAGATCGTCGGCAGGCCGGTCCGGGTCATCGAGATCGCACCCGGCATGGTCAAGACGGACGAGTTCGCGCTGACCCGCTTCGGCGGTGACGAGGAGAAGGCGGCCAAGGTCTACCAGGGCGTCGCGGAACCCCTGACCGCGGACGACGTGGCCGACGCCATCACCTGGACGGTGACCCGCCCCAGCCACGTCAACATCGACCTCCTGGTCGTCCGTCCCCGCGCCCAGGCCTCCAACACCAAGGTCCACCGGGAGCTGTGATGCCGGACGACGACGCCGCGAAGGCCCTGGAGGCGGAGCTGGAGAAGTCCCGCCTGGCCCGGGAGACGAAGAACGAACGCCAGGTCTGGTACTTCCTCGGCTACTTCCTCTTCGGCATCCACATCATCGCCTTCGTCATGATCTACGCGGTCCGGCACGCGAAGTAGCTCACACGTCACTGTCTTCTCTCCGGGTTCTCCGTCCGAGGCCGCTCGGCCGACGGTTTCATTCGGTGCTGCTCAGCGCGGTCATCGGGGTGACACGGGTGGCACGGCGGGCGGGCAGGAGTCCGGCGAGGGCGGTGAGGATCGTCAGGACGGAGAAGACCACCAGCAGTTGTCCTCCGGGCAGCCGCAGGGGTGCCTCGGTGAGGACGATGCGGACGAGCAACCAGGCGTAGGGAATGCCGAGGGCCAGGCCGAGGACGCCGCCGAGGACTCCGTACAGGCCGGCTTCCATGGTGATGGTCCGGCGCAGCGCGCCGCGGCTGAGTCCCAGAGCACGCAGCAGTGCGAACTCGCCGGTACGTTCGATCGCGGTCAGGCTGGTGGTGGCGGTGACGCCGACGACGGCGATGAGAACGGTCAGGGCGAGGAGCCCCAGTGCGATCGTGCCCGTCATCTGGATCGTGTTGCGGTCGTGGTCCCGGGCTTCCGCCAGGACGCTGATGGTGACGTCGTCCCGATGGGGGAATTGTTCACGGACCAGGGCTTCCAGTACCCGTTGCGCCTTGCCGCGGCCGGCGAGGCCCTGAGTGGCTGCGTCGGCGAAGATGCCCGTCGCCCACCCGGAGGCGCCCATCCGGTCGAGGTCGGCGGGTGCGACCAGGATGTCTGCCATGCCAGGGCCGTCACCGGGCAGCGTGGCGGCGACGGTGAGCTTGATGCTGCCGCGGCGACGGGGGTCGCCCCGTTCGAGTGAACTCGGGAGTGAGGAAGGGAGGGTGATGGCGTCGCCCGCCTTGACACCGAAGAGGTCGGCCACCTCGGAGGCGACGACCGCGCTGCCCGGGCGCAGGTTCCCGAGGGAGCCGGTGACGGTGTCGATGGACCTGCCGGTCGGCAGGGCGTGCGGATCCAGGTCCGAGACCTCGATCTCTTTGGCCGCCCCCTTGGGGCCGATGACGACCTGGACGCTGCGGTAGCGGGTGACGTGGGCCAGGTGGGGGGATGCGACGAACTGCCGTACCGCGCGGTCGTCCAGGCCCTTGCTGCCGGCCTCGACCCGGAAGTCGGCGGGCGAGTCGACGGCGGCAGTGCGTTCCAGATGGCTGTCGAGGCCGTCGATGCTGACGAGGGCGCCGGAGACCAGGGCGACACCGAGGGCGACGACGACGGAGACGGATGCGGCACGGCGGGGCGTGCCTCCGACGCCGCTGACGGCCAGTCCGCCGGTGCTGCCCAGCAGGCGCAGCGGCCATCCGGCCACGGTCAGCACGGGGCGGACCAGGAGCGGGCCCAGGGCGATGAGCGCCAGAAAGGCGAAGCCCGCCGAGGCGACGGTGACCATCATGGCGTTCTCGCGGTCGTAATTCATCTGCCCCGGCTGGGGCAGATCGCGGAGTTGCACCACGGCGAGCCCCGTGGACGCAATGGCGAGGAGGATTCCGGCGGCGAGCCGGGTGCGGTTGATGCCGCGCTCGCCCGTGACGGTGCCGGCGGCGCGCAGTGCCTGGAGCGGTGACACGCCGGCCGCGGACAGGGCGGGTGCCAGGACCGCGCAGACCGTCACCAGCATGGCTCCCGCGACCACCAGCACGGCACTCAGTACGGGGAAGCCTGGTGCCGACAGCTCCTGTCCCGCGAGGATGCGGGAGGCCGACGGGGCGAGGTGTCCGGCGGCCAGCGCCATCAGCACACCCAGCGAGCCCGAGACCGCGCCCACCAGGGCGCCCTCTACGACGAGAGCGGTGACCAGCCGGCCCTGCGGGGCACCGATGGCGCGCAGAAGCGCCAACTGCCGAAGTCGCTGCGCGAAGACGATGCGGAAGGCCGAAGTGGCGACCATGGCCGCGGCCGCCACGGCCACGGTCAGGAACACGGAGATGACCTGGAAGAGCTCACGGACGTCGCCGTTCAGGGCCTCGCGTGCTTCCTGGGCCCGCACGGTGCTGCCGGACTTGAGCGACGCGGCGGAGGGCGCAACGTCGAGTACGCGGCGCACCTGCTCGGACAGCTCGCCCGCCGGGACACCGTCCTTGGCGCGAATCTCCACGCGCTGGAAGCCCGGCTGATCCGCGAGGGGCGCGACAAACGCGTCAGTGGTGTAACCGCCGGCCTGCTGCTCGGCGGTCGCGGTGCTCTTCACCACACCGGTGACGGTGACGGTGACCTCGACGGTCTTGTCCCCGTCCTTGCGGTCGGCGATCTTCAGGCTCGTGCGGGCACCGGGGGCGAGCTCCAGTTCTTCGGCCGCCCTGTTGTTGACGGCGATCTCGCCGATGCGGTCGGGATAGGTTCCCTTGACGAGCCGGACCTCGGACAACGGCCCGGTGCCGGGGTCGGAGTGCAGTTCCAGCCAGTGCTCGGACGGACCGGCGAGCGGCGCGCCGGTCTCCACACGGCCGACGGCCTCGGCGACACCGGGCAACGTGCGGATCTTTTTCAGCGTGGTACCGCTGATGGCCGCGGAATCCCCGCTGGGGGTCACGACCAGGCTTGCGGCTTCGGGTGTGCCGCGGAAGTGGTCGACGGTGGTGTTCGTGGTGATCTGCTGGGCCATGACCGTGGCGAACACCACGAAGGCGGCCACCACGACCGACATCCCGGTCGTCACCAGTCGGCCGGGCCGCCGGAGCAGCTCGGCCAGTTGCGATCCCAGGACGCTCGCGCGCCAGGAGGGGTTCATCCGGCCCTCCCCACGGTGCCCAGTGCCAGGGTGACATCGGAGCCGGACGCCGTGTCGACGTCGTCGACGATGCGTCCGTCGGCGAGGACGAGCACGCGGTCGGCGTAGGCGGCGGCGCGTGGGTCGTGCGTCACCATGACCACGGTCTGGCCGAGGTCGCGCACGGAGCGGCGCAGGAAGTCGAGTACCTCCGTGCCCGAGCGCGAGTCCAGATTGCCGGTGGGTTCATCGGCGAAGACCACGGCGGGCCGGGCCACCAGGGCCCGGGCCAGCGCCACGCGTTGCTGCTGGCCGCCGGAGAGTTCGCCCGGCCGATGGGACATCCGGTTGCCGATGCCGAGCACGCCGATGAGGTGGTCGAGCAGATCGCGGTCCAGGCGCCGGCCGGACATGGTGAGAGGCAGCGCGATGTTCTCGAGAGCCGTCAGCTGCGGCAGCAGGTTGAACGACTGGAACACGAAACCGACCTTGTCCCGCCGCACCCGGGTCAGCGCCCGATCGGACAGACCGTTCAACTGCGTGCCGTCCAGAACCATCTGGCCCGACGTGGCCGCGTCGAGGCCGGCCAGGCAGTGCATCAACGTCGACTTGCCCGAGCCCGACGGGCCCGAGACAGCCGTGAAACGCGCTCGGGCAAAACCGACTGTCACTCCGTCCAGGGCCCTGACTTGCGTCTCTCCCTGGTGGTAGGTCTTCACCAGATCCACGGCCGAGGCGATGTACTCACCAGCTGCTGCGGCATTTCCCGTTCCCTGCGTCATGGCCATGAGTTGAATTCCCTTTTACGCAGGGTGTCAGGAGGAAATCGAAGGGAACGAAAGCTTGACGTTGGCGTCTGCGCAGTGGCCGTTGGCCTGGTCCTGCAGATGCCGCACTTCCTTGGCCGAGGGCGTGCCCTCGCCCCTCGCGTTCTGGGCCGCAAGCCCTTCGTAGTTCGAGATGCTGGCGCCGAGGTACCCGTCCTTGAGCTGATACCTGCGCTGCTGCGCACTCTTCTCCCACTTGTCGACGGCCGCCTTGTCGCTGGGGATGTCCCGCGTGGAGTCGACGAGTTGCTGCGCCAGGACGCAGTCGGCCCTGGACGCCTGGCTGGGCGCGGTGTGCCCGTGCCACCAGTATCCGGCCGCGGCCACGGTCACCGCGGAAAACGCCAGCGCAACAGCGCCGAAAACAATTGCCTTGGTCTTTCGCGGGCGGGCAACGGCAGTCATCACAGCCTCCGAGAATTTTCTTCCGACGTTGTTTGTCGACCGTTCGTCGATCAACACGGTTGATTCTCGGGATCTGGGCGGCCCGGCACATCGGTTCTGCGCCTGATCTCCGCGCCGCGGACCTGCGACCGGGAGGGGAGGGCGGGGCTACGACCGCGGTCGTAGTC